>CANKPO010000035.1 GCA_947484535.1 Caulobacteraceae bacterium | reverse complement strand
TGTCGGCCTAACGGTCCAAGGCCTTGACGATCCGCTCGGATGATGGACGACCCGCCAATCCATCATCAATCACGATGGTGATCTGGAGATCTGGGCCCTTCTGGCGAACCTCGACCTTTCGACCCTCAATGAGGCGTACCCGGCCAAGCGTGCTCATCACGGCCTTGCTGTCCGGTCGCCGAGCGACCTGAACGAAAGCGTCTGCGGCAATGGCGGCGGTGTCGGCATAGAGATAGGAGGATTCCGGTGTCACATCCTCCGCATCGAAGGTAATGAGCTTTTGAGCGGCGCGTGAGGCGCGGGCGCTGGCCTGGGCCAGACGTTGCAGCAGGGCGTTCGGGGCCATAGGCCCTATGATCAGCCGAACCGGCGGTGCCCGACCCTCTAGGGCCGCCGCTGTGCCTGCAGGTCGCTCGAGGGTAAACAGGGTCAAGCCCCCGGTTTGGGTCGCCCGAAGGACGGGGCGGCCTGCATCATTTTTGTAGATCATGTCACCGCGCGCGGCGCGAGAGGGCGAGAGGACCCAGATCTCTCGGTGATCATCGAACCTTAATAGGGGGAGGGCCTGAGATCGGTCCAGCACGAACCTGTCGCCGTCATCGGAGGCAAACCGCGCAATGGTTGGAACCGTTAATCGGCGAGCATCATCGGCATGGCGACCCCCGAACAGGGCGTCACGCAGGGTCTGCATGTTGTTTTGTCGGTCTTCGGTCGGCCTGTCAGCCGCCAAAACGGGCCCTAGGGTTCCAAGGGTCAATAGCACGCCAAGACCTAGGCCACTTAGCAGCCGGAGCGGACGGTGTTTTTCAGTAGGATTGGAACGAGAAGATAGCATGGCCGGTTCAATGCACCCCGAGTAGGGCGGATTTTGGACAGCCATGCTATTTTCTCAAAATCTGCGGTTAACCCGCGATATATTGACCGCCATTGATGGTCAAGGTCGAGCCCGTAACGAAGGCTGCGCCATCGGAGGCCAGATAGAGCACGGCACCGGCGATCTCTTCGGCCTTACCCAAGCGTCCAACGGGGATGCTGGCAATAATGCCTTCCAACGCCTTTTCCGGCACGGCCGCGACCATGTCGGTGTCGATATAGCCCGGCGCAATGACATTGACCGTAATGCCCTTGCGCGCGGTCTCTTGAGCGAGAGCCTTGGTAAAGCCGATCACGCCAGCCTTAGCGGCAGAGTAGTTGGTCTGACCCATCTGGCCCTTTTGGCCATTGATCGACGAGATATTGATGATGCGGCCGAAATTACGATCGCGCATGCCGTCAATGACGTGGCGGCTGGTGTTGAACACGCTGTCGAGGTCGGCGCGGATCACTTCGCTCCACTGACCGGGGCTCAGCTTGTGCAGCATGGCATCGCGAGTGATGCCGGCATTGTTGACCAGAACCTCGATGGGGCCGAGCGTCTTTTCGATTTCCGCAAAGGCTGCGCCAACGGCTTCGAAATCACCCACATCGGCCTTGATGCAGAGGACGCCAAGATCCTTGCGGACGGCCTCGGCGGCGGCTTCGTTACCGGCATAGAGGGCGGCAACCTTATAGCCTGCGGCCTTGAGTTGCTGGGTGATGGCCAGGCCGATGCCGCGCGTTCCGCCGGTCACGACTGCAGTTTTAGTCATGGTCTATCCTTTAAGGGTCAGGGTGTTTGAAATCGTAGGCAGGCGACCGGTGCTTAAGGCGCCGGTGCCCATTTCGGTCTTTTGGAGGTTCAGGCGCGTTCGACGCAGATCGCAACGCCCATGCCGCCGCCGACGCAGAGGGTGGCAACACCCTTCTTGGCGTCCTGATCCTGCATCGCATAGAGCAGGGTGGTCAGGATGCGCGCGCCCGATGCGCCGATGGGGTGACCGATGGCAATCGCGCCGCCATTGACATTGACCTTGGCAGGATCGAGCCCAAGCTCGCGAACCACGCAGAGCGACTGGGCGGCGAAGGCTTCGTTGGACTCAATCAGGTCCAGATCGCCCACTGACCAGCCAGCCTTTTCCAGTGCCTTGCGAACGGCGGGGATGGGGCCGGTGCCCATGATGCTGGGGTCAACCCCGGCATGGGCCCAAGAGGCGATGCGGGCCATAGGCTTGAGGCCGCGCTTGGCGGCTTCATCTGCGCTCATCAGCACCACAACGGCGGCGCCGTCATTGAGGCCAGACGCATTGGCCGCGGTGACCGAGCCATCCTTGGTGAAGGCGGGCTTCAGGCCACTGACGCTGTCATAGGTCGCGCCGTGGCGGATATATTCGTCCTTGTCGACGATGACGTCGCCCTTGCGGCCCTTGATGGTGACGGGCGCGATCTGGGCGTCGAACTTGCCAGCCTTCTGGGCGGCCTCGGCCTTGTTCTGCGAGGCGACGGCGAATTTGTCTTGATCTTCGCGAGTGATCTGCCAGCGGGCGGCGATATTTTCAGCGGTCTGACCCATGTGATAGCCGTGGAACGCATCCCACAGGCCGTCCTTGATCATGGTGTCGACAAAGCCCAGATCGCCCATCTTCTGGCCATTGCGCAGGTGCGCGGCATGGGGCGATTGGCTCATGCTTTCTTGGCCACCGGCGACAACGATCTTGGCATCGCCATTGGCGATCTGCTGCATGCCGAGTGCCACGGCGCGCAGGCCCGAGCCGCACAGTTGGTTCAGACTCCAAGCTGGGCTTTCCTGTGGCACGCCAGCGGCGATGGCCGCTTGACGGGCAGGGCCCTGACCGGCACCGGCCTGAAGCACTTGGCCAAGAATGACCTCATCGACATCCGACATCGCAATGTTCGCGCGCGCCACGGCCGCCTGAATGGCAACCTTACCGAGCTCGCTCGCGGGCAGAGCGCTCAAGGCACCATTGAAAGAGCCCACGGGCGTGCGGGCGGCCGATACGATGACGATTTCACTCATGGCTCTGTGGTGCTCCGATAGTTTGCGACGGCGAAAAGGCCTAGGCAGGCCTATCCTGTAATGGAACGTACCATGACAATTTCACCGACAGCCGTCATTATGACAATGCTGTCAGGACCGTAATAGTGCCAATCTAATGGTCAACCGTTGCAATCAAGATACTGCGATGCAACATTGCGGCTCTATACACGCGCGTCCTAATCACGGCCCTTGGCCTTAGGAGACCCGATGTCAGATCAGAAGAAGACTGGTTCCGCGCCATCAGGGGCTAAGGCTGGCGCCAGCGCTAAGGCGTCGGCGAACGGCGCACAGGGCCGGGTGGTCATCAAGAAATATGCCAATCGTCGTCTCTATAATACGGCGTCCAGTTCCTATGTGACGCTTGAGCACCTGTCTGAGATGGTCAAGGAAGGGGTCGACTTTGTCGTCTTCGACGCCAAGACCAATGAGGACATTACCCGTTCAGTCCTGACCCAGATCATCTTTGACGAAGAGAGCCGGGGACAGAACCTCTTACCGATCCAGTTTCTTCGCCAACTGATCGGCTTTTACGGCAACTCCATGCAGGCCTTTCTGCCCAGCTATCTGGAGCTTTCTCTCGACAGCTTTACCCGTCAGCAGGAGCGGATGCGCACCCAGATGGGCGCGATTGCGCCTGGCTTGGCGCAAGGCCTGGCCCCCAATCTTGGTGCCGGTCTGGGCACTGTGGCTGGCCCCCAGTTTCTCGAAGAGCAGGTTAAGCAGAATTTGGCCATGTTTGACCGGGCGATGAAGATGTTCTCGCCCTTCGCCTATGTTCGCCCGGAAGATAGCGAGGTTGCGGCAGCGCCCGTGCCCGCCGCTGCCGCGTCGGCAGCGCCAGATGACTCGCTCAATGACCTGAAGAAAAAGATTGAAGAGATGCAGGAGCAGATCTCCCGGCTCGCCTCCAAGGGTTGACCTTTTGTTAAGGAGTCGTACCCTCGTACGGCTCATAATGAGCAGAGCCCAAGAATGGGCACCATCCTCAGAATAGAGGGGTTTGCTAATGACCAAACCGATCAAGCCGGTTCGTCGCAAGGGGGCCGTCAAGAAGGTGATTCGCCGAATAGCGATGCCTCAAGACGCGCTCGAACCCGACATAACCTTAACGGTGACGGGGCTACCTGTTCCCGTTGCCAATCCCTTGAGTGATCTTTCTGCCGCCTCCTTTACCGCGCAAATTCTCGGTCAGCCCGGGCAGAAGCGTGGATTAAGGGGTGGGGACGAGACACTCAATCTTGCCCGTTCCACCTATATGGACACCGAATGGTCAGGACGCGCAGATCGTCGCCTTAAGCGCGGGCGGATGACCAAGACAAGGGTTTGACGGACTATTGTTAGCCGGTTGCGGCGCTGGCCGAGGCACTGCGTTTGCGGGCATACATCGCAGCGTCGGCTTCGGCCAGATGCTGTTCTGCGGTCAGACCCGCCTCAATTTCCCGCACCCCGTAAGAGACATGCAGCGGGGCCAGCCAGTCGCCACAGGCGGCGGGCTCTGCCTCAATGGTCTGGGCAAGGCTAGCGGCCTTGGCTAGGCCCGTGCCGAGATCGGCTTGGGTTAGGATCACGCCAAACTCATCACCGCCGAGCCGCCCGACCACATCGCCGTCACGCACCGCCACAGCCAGTCTTTCAGCCACCGCCTTGAGTACCGCATCGCCCGCCGCATGGCCGAAACGATCATTGACCGCCTTAAAACCATCGAGATCGAAATAGACCAAGCTAGAGGGCGTATCGAACCGTTGGGCAAAGGTGATGACCCGCTGCAATTCGCGCACAAAGGCGCGGCGATTGAGTACGGGCGTTAAGCCATCTCGGTCGGCCAGATCTTCGGCCTCAATCAAGCGGCCCTTGAGCAGTCCAACCTCACGGCGCAGTTCGTCAATCTCGGTCAAAAGGGTGGCCAATGCGGCCTTAACCGGCGGCGTCATATCCGCAGGGGTCAGGCCCAAAAAGGCCGCCGTGTCGCCAGAACGGCTCGTCGCTGCCGACTGTCCCGAATTTTCGGCTGCCGCCTGCAGTGCTGCCCGTCGTCTCACCCCAGAGAGGGGATCAGCCCGAACGCCTAATAGCTTCATCGCGTCGCCCGCCGAAACCGCATGATTCGGTAGAGAATCATCTCGCAGTCTGCATGAATCTTAACGCTGTCGGTTGCAGGCGCAAGGCGCACGCCTATACTGCGCCCCCTTCGATAGGCTCAGTGACCGATTTTCAGTCACGGCCAGACAAAGGGATTTGCCATGAACCCCAGCGGGGTCCCGGTTGCTATCATTATGGGCAGTCGTTCCGACTGGCCGACCATGAAGGCTGCGGCCGACATCTTGTCCGTCCTTGGGGTTGGTTATGAGGCCAAGGTCGTGTCGGCCCACCGTACGCCAGAGCGGATGGTCACCTTTGCCAAGGGCGCCAAGGCGGCAGGCTTTCAGGTGATCATTGCCGGAGCCGGTGGCGCGGCTCATCTTCCGGGTATGACCGCCTCAATGACCGATCTTCCCGTGCTCGGCGTTCCGGTTCAGTCCAAGGCCCTGAGCGGTCTGGACTCGCTCCTGTCGATTGTTCAGATGCCCGGCGGCATCCCCGTGGCGACCTTGGCCATTGGCGAGGCGGGGGCCAAGAATGCGGCCCTCTTGGCCGTCCGGATATTGGCCTTGGCAGACGAGGCCTTGGCCCAGCGTTTGGCCGCCTTTGTTCAGGCCCAGACCGAGAGTGTCGCTGAGACGGTGGAAGATAGCGCCCAATGACGGATCCTCGTCTGCCCCTCGTGCCCGGCGCGTCCATTGGCGTTGTCGGCGGTGGCCAGCTTGGCCGAATGCTATCCTTGGCTGCCGCGCGTTTGGGCTTTCAGACGGTGATCTTGACGCCTGAGGCAGGCTCATGTGCCAGCCAGGTCAGTGCCCGCACGATTGTTGCCGACTATGCCGATCCGGCAGCCCTGGCGGAATTGGCCAGCCTTGCGGTTGTCGTGACCTATGAGTTTGAAAATGTTCCGGCTGCGGCCATTGCGCAGCTTCAGGCCTTGGGGTGCATCGTCGCGCCCGGCCCGCTGGCCTTGGCTGTGGCGCAGGACCGGGTGGATGAAAAGACCTTCCTCAATGCTCACGGCGTTCCAACCGTGGCCTTTTCCCCGGTCTCGACCGCGCAAGAGGCGATTGAAGCCGTGGCGCGCATGGGGGCCCCGTGCCTGCTCAAGACCCGCCGCGATGGCTATGATGGCAAGGGTCAGGTCTGGATCGAAAGCCATGACGCTGCCCATGCTGAGGCGGCCTTTGCAAAGCTGGGCGGACGGCCCTGCATCCTCGAGGCCGCCGCCGACTTTGTGCGCGAACTATCGGTGATCGCGGCGCGTGGCACCGATGGCGAGGTTGCCGCCTATCCGGTCGGTGAGAACCACCACGAGCATGGCGTTCTTCGCCGCACAGCTGCTCCGGCCCGTATTTCAAAGGCGACCCAAGATCTGGCCATGACCCTAGCGGCGCGGATTCTCACCGGTCTGGACTATATCGGCATTATGGGCGTTGAAATGTTCGAGCTGGCCGATGGCCGACTTCTGGTAAATGAGATCGCGCCTCGGGTTCATAACACCGGTCACTGGACCCTTGATGGCTGCGAGGTCGATCAGTTCGAGCAGCATATTCGCGCCGTCGCAGGATGGCCCTTGGGCAAGGTTTCGCCCTTGGCCCGGGTCGAGATGACCAATCTGCTGGGCGATGAGGTGCTGGACTGGAAGGCCCTGTCTCTCGAGCAGGATGCGCGCCTATGGCTATATGGCAAGGGCGAGCCGCGCCCGGGCCGCAAGATGGGTCACGTCAATCGTCTGTTCCCGCTCAACGACTAACCGTAGCGTATCTTGCCTAGGGCTGAGGCGAGGTCCTTGGCGAAGTCTGAGGGCTTGAGCTTGGCCTTCCAGCTCTCGAAGGCCATCACATTGTCGATCCGCGACGCGACCAATTGGTTGGCGGCCTCTGCCCCGCTACTCAGGCGCACCGCCATGGCGCTGGCCAAGATGCCTGCCACCAGAGCACGCTTGGAATAGTGGTTCTCGTCTGTTGCCGTATCGCCCGCCCAGCGCCAAATCCGATCAGCACTTTCCCAGACCAATCGAAGCGCTAGGGGCAGATGGTGCGGCAGGGCCAGATAACCGGCCCAGCGATGCAGGGCCTGACCCTCGGTGCTGGCAATATCGAGACGGGTCAGGATGCCGAGAGAAATTCGCTGTCTCATCTTCAGGCTCGCCGGATCGGTCCCGGCAAGGGCGGCGAGGGTCAGGTCGTCGTTGCGACGGGAGAGCAGGGCGGCCAGATCAGCCGGACCGTGGGGTAAGAGTAGGTCCGCCTCAGCCGCGCTTAGGCCAAGCTTGGCCGCAGCCGCCAGCACCAGACCTTGGGTCCAGCCTCGACCTTCAGCCAGAACCAAGGCCTCATCTAAGAGGGCCTGCTCGGTGGTTTCGTCCCATCGTGCGGCAGGAGATGTGGACAGGGAGGGTTGTGATCGCTTGGACATGGGTCTCTATATAGTCCGCCTTGGTTCGCTCGTCATCGGTTGCGAAGGGTGTCTTTGCCGCAGATCACAAGGACCGTTGGCTTTTTGCGCAAATCAGTTCTGAATCTCACCTCTGCGAGGACTGTCCGGTAGACAGGCCTCTAAGCCTCTGGTATCAGCGCGGCCAAGCACGAAGGGATTTTCCCTCGGGCATTGGATTCTTATTCGCTAGCACTCGGCCCGAAGGCGCACGCCTTCGCAAGGTAGGCTTAGCCTAGCGCGCTTTGGAGGACTTGGTCATCGTTCAGATTTTCGTGCGCGACAATAATGTCGACCAAGCGCTGAAGGCGCTCAAGAAGAAGATGCAGCGCGAAGGTTCGTTCCGTGAAATGAAGCGGCACGTGCATTTCGAAAAGCCTTCCGAGAAGCGGGCTCGCCAAAAGGCTGAAGCCGTGCGCCGGGCGCGCAAGATGGCCCGCAAGCGCATGCAGCGCGAAGGCCTGATCGCAGCACCAAAGAAGCCTGTTCGCTAGACTCTTGGGGTTTTGCTGTAAGGCAAGGCCGCTGTTAGATCGACGCAGATATTGAGGCCGCGCGGGGAAACCGGCGCGGCCTTTGTCGTGTCGCGATTGACCCTGACTAGACCGGTTTGAGCCTTCGCCGGATGATCCCCATGATCAGGGCCTTGGGGTCGAGCTTGCTGGTCGAGAGGGCTCCAGCGCGGAAGGCCTTACCCGAGAGCCACAGGGTTACGGCGACAAAGGCGGTCATGCCAAGGCCCGTGCCGACCAACTCCCAGAGGGTGGGTCCTGAGGCTGCCCGCACCATCATCATGAAGGGCGTGAAGGGGGGAAGCCAGCAGAGGATCTTAATGATCGGCATGTCCGGGTGGGTGATGGACTGCGACATGAAGATCATGGGAATGGACAGGATCAACATCATGGGTCCGACCAGGGTCTGAGCCTCGCGTGTGGTCTCGCAAAAGGCGCCAATGGCTGTAAAGACGCAGGCATACATCAGATAGCCGCCGACCAGATAGAAGCCGAAATAGTAGGCCAGACCCTTGGTCGCCAAGATGGCAACCAGATCCTCAGACAGCCCCGGCGCGCTGGTCAGAAGCATGGCTGTGCCAAGGGTGAGCCAGATGCCGAGGACCGAAAAGGTGACCGCCGCCACGCCAAGGATCTTGCCGCCCATGATCTCGGTGCTCGAGGCTGAGGCGAGTAGCACTTCAAGCACGCGGCTCGACTTGTCCTCCACCACGCTGTTGAGCAAGATCCCGGCGCCGCTGAGGATCACCGTCCAAAGGCCCATGGCCATGGCAAAGCCGATCAGGGTGGGCAATCGGTCACGCATCGACACCTGCTCGCCTTCCGATTTCGGGGACCGCAGCCGCAGGTTTGGCTCTGCGCCATCAATATCCTTCAAGAGGGCGTCCGAGACCCCGGCCCTTGTCAGACGCATGCGCCGATCCTCATCGCGCAAAATGTCTGTCAGGCGATCATCTAGCGATTGGAGGCCGAGGTTGCGGCTCCAAAAATCGACCGAGAGGGTCTTGGTGTCGGTGGTAATGATGGCACCATAGGTCAGGCCGCGGCTGGTCTCATCGGCCAAATAGGGTTTGAGGGCCTCCCCCGCCGCCTCTGCCGACGTGGCGGCGGCCACCGCCTCCGGCACCGGTACGATCTCGACCCCCGGGGCGGGGGCCTTGAAGGTCCCGGCAACCTTGGGCGCGACCGATCGAAAGGCGGCCTCGGCGGCCTTAAGGCCCTGGGCATCAAAGCGGGCCATAATGGCTTCGCCCGCCTTGGGTCCAGCCGCCGCTGTGGCTGACGCCGCCATGGCCTTGGCGACCCGAACGCTCTGTTGGCGTTCAAATTCCTTGACGATCACGGGCGTCAGATTGTGGCCGCTCAGATC
>CANKPO010000034.1 GCA_947484535.1 Caulobacteraceae bacterium | reverse complement strand
CGGGCTGCGCTCTATAGCCCGATCCGACTTTGACGCGGGGTGGAGCAGCCCGGTAGCTCGTCAGGCTCATAACCTGAAGGTCACAGGTTCAAATCCTGTCCCCGCACCCAAAGCGTTACACTCTCATAACCCTTCAGTCATACGCACACGCACCAACCCGCTTGGGGTCCACTCAGCGGGGCGTTGGTGTCTGCCAGGCAGGCCGCGTTTTAGGGGCAACGCCACCCTTTCGATATCCAGTCTGGCATAGACTGAGGATCGCCTTTATGGGCATCTCAAATTGCACTCAACCAAAATGGACCAGTCTTGTCGAAGCTCCCGCCACAGCCCCCTAGGGTCAAGGCCTCCGTGGCAGACACTGCCTTTAGGGCTGTCGTCGCCGCTCACATAGCCGGAGCAAACCTGGTAGAGGCCATAGGGCTAAGCGGCGGGGTTTCGGCAGATGTCTATCGGCTGGTCATTGAGGAACAGGGCAAACCCTGCCGAACGGTCGTCATTCGCATCCATGGACCCAATCACAATGGTCACCCTGCGGCGCTTGAGTTCGACCTCTTGCGGGCCTTAACGGGCCTTCCAATCTGTGCCCCGCGCGCCTTGGCCTTAGATGAAAGCCTTCGGTATATCCCCCATCCATTTCTGATCTTGGATCATATTGACGGTGAAATCGCTGTTCTAAACGACGCTGCAGACCGTCGAATTATGAAGATGGCGCAGTTACTGGCCCTTATCCATTCGGTCCCAATCCCGTCTTTTCCGTTACTGCCAATCCGTAATGATCCGCTCCCGGAATTGTTTGACTATCTGCCTCTTGACCGAGAATTTGACGCACTCCGTCATGGGCTCTCCACAATAGGAAACAGTCCCTGCGCCGGTGTTCCTGCGCTGTTACATGGTGATTTCTGGGCGGGTAATCTCCTGTGGCGGGGTGAGGACTTGGTTGGAGTCTTGGACTGGGAGGATGCCGCGTGTGGTGACCCCTTGTCAGACGTGGCCTGTACCGCGCTTGAGCTGCGATATGTCGTCGGGTCCGATGGCGCTGAAAGATTTCTGCAGGCCTATCAGGGCTTAAAGCCCCTCGACCGGCGGCGCCTCGCTCTTTGGCAGCTCTATGTCGCTGCAGCGGCCAATCATGCGATGGGCTCTTGGGGCTTGGAAGCCAATCGTGAGGCCCATATGCGCACAACGGCGTTGGCCAGCATCCGTGAAGCGAGCCGGTTGGTGATATGACGCCGCGCTCCGCCCACAGCGCGCGAGGGTGAAGGTGGGGAATTGAAGCGCGGCCTTTCGCTCTGGGCGGCAAGCAAACGAGCCCCTCAATCTGCCTTGAAGCCTTAGCCTACCAGAGGGTAACAAACGCAATCTTGCAGTGAAACTCTGTCTTTGCGCTAGACAAGCTCCGGCATGGCGCGACATGATGGCCTATGGTCCAAACGCGCTCCCTCCTGTCGATTGTCCTAGCCACGGCCCTGTTTGTCAGCGGCTGCGGTGGAGGCGGCGGTGGCGGAGGCGGTGGGACGACCGCTGTCGCTCCGACGCCGAGCCCAACGCCCACCCCGTCTCAGTCCTGCACCCTGCGAGATCGCCAGCTCTGGGCCGCGCAGCAGATCCGGGAATGGTATCTCTTCCCAGAAGACCTTCCGGCCAATCTCGACCCCGAACCCTATTCCACGGTCAATGCCTATATTGACGCCCTTACGGCCACAGCTCGGGCTCAGAATAAGGATCGGTTTTCGACCTATGTGACCAGTATTGCTCAGGAAAATGCCTATTTTGCCACCGGCCAGACCGCAGCCTTCGGTATCCGCCTCGGCTATGACAGCACCAACCGCACCGTTACCATCCTTGATAGCTATGAAACCGGCCCCGCCTTTACGGCCGGATTGACGCGCGGCGTTCGGATTACGGCCGTTGGGGAGAGGCCCGATAGCCTTGTCAGCGTCAGTGATCTGTTTGTTCGCGGCGGTAACGCGGCGGTGTCTGACGCGCTGGGCCCTTCCACAGCCGGTGTCACCCGCGTGATCCGATACCAGCCCTTGGTCGGCACCGAAACGACTGTCACATTGACCAAGGCAGAGTTCAGTATTCCGCCTGTATCACCGACCTTCGGCACCCAGATCCTCAATAGTGGTGGTCAGTCGATTGGCTATATCAATCTTCGGACCTTTATTGCGTCGGCAGAGACCCCCTTAAGGGCCGCTTTTCAGCAGTTTCGCACGGCGGGGGTCGACCGGGTTGTGATCGATTTTCGTTATAATGGCGGCGGACTGCTGAGTGTCTCAGACCTGATGGGCGACCTGATGGGCCGCAGCCGTCTGACGACAGACCTGTTCAGCCGTATTGCGTTTCGCCCGTCAAAATCCAGTCAGGATTCAACCCATCTGTTCAAAGATGCACCGCAATCCATCGCACCAAGGGCCTTGGCCTTCATCACGACAGGATCCACTGCGTCGGCCAGTGAATTGGTCGTCGCTGGAATGTTGCCTTGGACGCGGGGCAATATTTGGATGGTGGGGGAGAACAGTTATGGCAAGCCAATCGGCCAGATCGCGATTGATCGGACGGCGTGTGATGACCGGTTACGCGTCATCGCCTTTGCGACCAAAAATGCCGATGGGGATGGTGATTACTATACCGGCTTAAAGTCGGTCTTTGATCGCCGGGGTGAAAAGACCTGCGCGGCACCCGACACGCCGACCTTGGCCATGGGAAACCCAGCCGAAGGGCAGACTGCTACTGCACTATCCGCGCTGAGCGGGGCAAGCTGTACGCCCATGTCCGACGGCGCTGTGCGGATGCCGACTGAAACAGATCCTGAAAGCTCAGCAACTGCGCCTGCACCATTCAAGGGCCGCCTGCTTCCCGCCACGGTGCCCAGTCCCGCCCAGCGCGATATGCCGGGTTTCTATTAAGGCCCCTAAGGGTCTTTTGCCTGTCCCAGAAGGGACTAGGATTGGTTTAGAAATTTAGAATTAACCTTAAATCGGGCCGTTAACTTAACCCTCCGTTAACCCTAATTCTACACCCTTGGGTCTGTATGAAGGGCTGCGTCGAACAGAGTCGGTTTCTGTTTTGTCTCATGAATGAGACTGGTGCGCCCCGGACCAAGGGGGACCTGACAATGTCGAAGACCGCTGCTACGGATGAAGATCTGGCCTTGGCCCGGGCTGAAATTCTCTATGGCCGGGCTGCGCAAGCGATCGAGCGCCTGAAGGCGATGATCGAAGTCCATAGCTTTTCACCGGTCCTTCACTATTGGCTTTCAGCAGCCTACGGGGCGGCGGGCCTCTATGATGATCAGGCCGAAACCTTGCGAACCGCTCAGGCTTTCCACGGGCTTCAGATGGTGCAGGACAATGGCGGCGACGTCGCCCTGTTCAATACCGATACGGAATATGCGCTGGCTGTGGCGGATCAATTTATCGGCGTTGACCTGATGGGTCCGGCCAGCCTTGGCATGGCGCGCGGCGTCATGGATGATGAGGCCTCAGGCGCAGCCTTGCTGGGCTATGGAGCGACCCTCTTTGCACAGGGCCGAACCTTGGAGGCGGAGTCCGCCTTGAGTGTTGGGGCCGAGGACTATCAGTTTCATCCCGCCCATAGCGCTTTCTTGAGCATCCTGCCCTACTGCGCCGGTGGCACCATTCGCCATGCCTTCGAGGCCATGCGTTGGGGGGCGATCCACCAGCGTCATAGAGATGAGTGGCCAAACTTCACCAATAGCCGCGCTACCAACCGGCCTCTGCGCGTTGGCTTTCTGATCTATAGCCTGACGGGCTCAGCGACGGCCGAAGCCTTGGCCAGCCTTCTGACCGCCCTATGCGATGTGAGGGCGACGGTCTATTGCGACAATACGGATCAAGAGATGGCCATTCCGGGCGTCACCCTTCGCTCGATCGGCCATCTGTCAGATGACCAGGCGCAGGCCTTGATCCTCTCGGACGGCATCGATGTTTTGGTGGATTGTGAGGGCCATGGCGCGGAGAGCCGCCTCTTGATTATGGCCCGCAAGGCCGCGCCCGTGCAGGTCAGTTGGAACCCATTTGGGGTCAGCAGTGGCCTATCGACCATCGACTATGCCCTGGTTACCGACCCGGTTGCCGCCGCAGCTGAGACCATGAACTTCGTCGAAACCGTTTGGCCGATTGGCCCGGTCATCAGCCCCTTTGGCCGGGCGGGATCGATTGAGACCCTTGAGCCGCCGGTCCATGGCCCAGACCAGATTGTTTTGGCCAGCTTGGCTCACCCTGCAACGCTTGACGACCAAACCATCCGGCTTTGGGCCCAAACCCTGCGCAATGTGCCTAAGGCGCAACTTTGGTTGAAACATCGCTATTTTGTCGATCCTGTGCTCCAGAACTCGCTGAGCTCGAAATTTGCCGCCCATGGTATTGATCCAGATCGGTTGGTCTATCTGGAGCGGGGCGAGACATCCGCGACCGCTGTCGTCCATGCGGGCGTCGATATGGTTCTGGCCCCCGCGGGACCGCAGGCGCTCTTTGATACGTCCATCTTGCAGGCGCTGGCGGATGGCATTCCGGTCATGACCTTGGCTTTGCAAGAGGAAGCATCGGCGACCAATCCGCTTTCTGTCCTTGGTCTCGAGGATTGTGTGGCACCCTCTGAGCAGGCCTATGTTGATCAGGTCATCCGGCTGACCTTCGACCGGGCAGCCTTGAACCGCCAGCGCTCGGCCGTGGCCATCCTGTTCCACGCCTCTGCCTATGGAGATATGCTCGGATTTGCTCAGAATCTTGAGAAGGCGTTCGGAGAAATGTTCGACATTTGGGCTCTGCGTAATCTGAACCCCGAAGATCGCTCACTCGACCGCTTGGGTGGATTTGGAGACGTCAACAGCGACCGGGACGTTGCTTAGACGGGTCGGTTTGGCGCTGAGGGAGACTAGGGCGGCAAAGGCAAAGCCTAATGCCAAATAGGTGTAGCAGTCGCTGAAGGCCATCACCAAGGCGTCCCGCCTGAGAATGCTGCTCATCATCTTGCGCGCGGCCGCTTCGGGCTGGCTAAGGCCGAGGTCTTGCATATGGGCGGCTAGGCCATCGATCATTTCTGCGCCGCCTGCTTGTGTCACGGCAAATCCCGCTGACAGATCGTGGAAATGCTGGGCAGAATTGGTGGCGAGAACCGTGGTGAGGACGGCGAGGGCAAAGGCCCCCCCGAGATTGCGAGATAGGTTCACCAGCGACCCAGCCGACTTCATAAGATCCGGCGATAGGGTGCCCATAGTGATGTTCTGGGTTGTAAACATGACCAGCGCCAGACCGGCTGATCGGGTGATCTGCAACACCAGATACTGATTGAAACCCCACTCTGGTGTCACGTCCCGGCTAACCCACATCCCCGCGGCAGCGATAAAGAACCCCAGGACGATTTGGGGTCTCGGCGGCACAAACTGTGCGAGGCGGGTGGAGATGGGGCCCATGGCGAACATGACGAGGCCTGACACGACCATGGTCGCACCGATCTGTCCGGGAGAATCGCCCCTTACCCGCGCAAGAAATAGAGGTAGTAGATAGGTCGAGCCAAAAAGCCCAATACCCGAAACAAAGGTCAGGAAGCATCCGACCCTAAAGTTTCGATCCGCGAAAGCGTTCAACTCAACGATGGGGTTAGCGCTCTTCAGGGACCGCCAAATGAATATTATCCCACCAAGAACCGACAGGACCGTAAGGCCTAGGATTAGGTCGCTTTGGAACCAGGACTCCCCGGTGCCCTCTTCGAGCACATACTGACCACACATCAAAAAGAGCGCCATACAGACCAGTGCGGTCCAGTCGAAGTTCCGAGCCAGACGCGGGTCTGGCCGGTCAAAATCACCAAACCTTCCGACCAGAAATAGGACCAAAAGGCCAAGCGGCACATTGATGAAGAACAGCCAGCGCCAACTGAGCAGTTCGGTGATCTGGCCGCCGAGTGTGGGGCCAAGGGTCGGCGCCATCGAGATGACGGTACTCATGACCACGCTGGATATCATCCTGCGCTCCGGCGGGAAGGCTGAGAAGGCCACCGCAAAAGTGGTCGGGATCATCGCGCCGCCGACAAAGCCTTGCAGGGCCCGGGTGAGGATCATGGTGTCAATATCTGACGACAGCCCGGTCAAGACGCTCATAATGATGAACCCGGTGCAGGAGATCATAAACAGTCTTTGGGTGCCCCACCATCTCGCCAGATAGCTGGAGAGGGGGATCATCACTACCTCCGCGATGAGATAGGCGCTCTGAACCCAGCTGATCTCATCGCTGCTCGCGCTGGTGCCCGCTTGAATCTGGGCCAAGGATGAGTTGACGATTTGTATATCGAGATAGGCGAGGAACTGGCCAATCAGCATACCGCCGAAACCAAAGATCAGCCGATTGCGGGTGGTGTCCGGATCGTCCCTGTTCGATTGGGCTTGATCAGCAGCCAAGGTCGTCACGCCCCTATTCCCTTCTATGGCGAACCTGTTCTGCAGGTCTCATTCTATTTGGGCGGGTCTTGGTCGCGGCTCTGCCCGGTGCTGATCTTCACCCCCATTGGGGGCTTAGACAAGGCCTAGAGCGGCGGGTGGTGCCATTGGGTCCTATCAGCAACGCCGCAGTCTTCTGTTCAGAACTGGAGGGCCAACCCAGAGCAATCTAGCGAGAAGGTCAACTCTTGCGATATTAGCCAAATTTATCGACCTAAAAAGGAATATATATAATCACCGCTCTTGAATACTTTATCATATACGCCCGCATGGTATTTGATTGACCAATTAATTGCTAATAAGTGCAAATCATGATTTGAATCAACTAATAAGAGACAATTTTTAGCTCTAACATAAAAATTCATCAGAATTTTTCAAAGTTATTTCCAAAGACCAATATGTAAATACAAATAACAAACCTAAAGAACTCGGTTATTGTTTCTCGGTATAAAATTTATATGGTCAATTTGTACCAATTTCATTTACACCTGTCTAAGACCGGCTCGTCGCGAATTGAATTTATTTTATAATCAGGGCGAAAAAAATATTGTCAGTTCGCTACTTATTAGTAGCGTTTACTGTGTTCTGTGATTAAGAAATCACTCAAGCCAAACGGATCGCGCTATAGGTAAGTGGAGCTTTGAATGACCGCTCAGAATATCAATCTGACAGACGAAGGGCAGAACGAGATCGATTTTCTTGAACTGACCGGAGACATTGTTGCCGCCTACGTGACTAAGAACAGTATCTCGTCGGCAGATCTTCCAGACCTTATTCGCAATGTCTATGCGGCCTTCTCGACGCTCGGCCAAGCACAGCCGGTGGCCGTTGCGGCAACAGTCCAGAAGCCAGCAGTTTCGATCGCCAAGTCGATCACCGAAGATTACATCGTCTGTCTTGAGGACGGTAAAAGACTGAAGATGCTGAAGCGCTATCTGCGCACCCAATATGGCCTGACCCCTGAAGACTATCGCCGCAAGTGGAAGCTGCCTGCGGACTATCCGATGGTTGCGCCTGCCTATGCGGAACGTCGCTCGAACTTCGCCAAGGAAATTGGCTTGGGTCGCGGTGTGCGCAAGCAGACCACCATCGAAAAGGCGCGCGGCAAGAAGGGCTAATCTGTCTTTCAGCCTGTTGTCGACTGATCACCGAACAGGACCTCTTAGCCGAAATGTCGCTACGGGGTCCTTTTTGCGTTTATGGCCACGATCATCCATTGTTTTCTAAAGTTCCAACCCTTCCTTTACGTCTTTAGGGGCAAGGTCGAACTTCAAACAGCTTGCGGCCCCAGCGTGGGCATGGGTGATCAGGAAAGATCCAATCATGAGCGATACGAGCTTAGGCCTGGCGCAACCCAACAGAGAACTGATCTCCTTTCGCATCACGGGCCAAGACTTTTGTACCGATGTTCGCCAAGTGCGTGAAATCCGGGGTTGGACGGCGGTCACCGCTATGCCCCATGCGCCGCCGTTCGTGGTCGGGGTGATCAATCTGCGCGGCACCGTCATGCCGGTCGTCGATATTGGCGCGAGGCTTGGATTTGCCGCCTCGGTCCCGACCGAACATCACGTGATCATTGTCGTCAATGTGAAGGGCCAGTGGACTGGCCTAATGGTCGAGGACGTGTCTGAAACCTCAACCGTCGCGGGCGATCAAATCCATCCTGCGCCGAATGTGGCCTCGCGTCAGACCCGCGACTTTGTCGAGGGCTACATCATCCGTGGCGAGAGCATGGTCACAGTCATCAGTCTCGATCATATGATCCCAGAGATCAGCCCCGAGGCGCTCGAAGCCCTAGCGCTCTAGATTCGGTCTCCGGCAAAGATCGGCGCCAAGCCCTCAACATCAATCACCCTGTAGTGACCGGGCTCTAGATCGGACGGCAGATCAAGGGCTCCGATGCGATCGCGGTGCAGGGCGTTGACGTGATTGCCGACGGCGGCAAACATCCTCCGCACCTGATGATAGCGTCCCTCGGTCAAGGTCAGATAGGCGCGATGATCGTCGAGGACCTCTAGCTTGGCCGGTAGGACCGGCTTTTCTTCGGCCTCGAGCAGGAGTGTCCCACTGGCAAAGGTCGCCGCCTCATCGCCCTTTAGCGGCCGGTCGAGGGTCGCCAGATAGCGCTTGGCCACATGGTGCTTCGGCGAGATAACCCGGTGGAGCAGTCCGCCATCGTCGGTCAGGAGCAGCAGTCCCGACGTTTCCTTATCCAACCGTCCGATGCTCGAAATGGCCGGTTCGCGAGAGCGCCAGCGTGAGGGCAGGAGGTCATAGATACGCGGGCCGTCTTCCTTGTGTGAGCAGACATGGCCCAGCGGCTTATGCAACATCAAGGTCAAGGGCGCTGGGGGATCGAGCGGCTTTCCGCGCACGGTCATCCGATCGACCAGATCAGGAGTCACTGCAACCCGCATGGAGGCGTCGCGCAGCTTGGCTCCGTCGAGCACGATCCATCCGGCATCCATCATCTGCTGAATGTCCCGGCGCGAGCCATAGGCCATATTGGCCAGCAGCCGGTCGAGCCGAGCGGTCGGGGCCTTGCTCACTTTCGTGCCTCATAGACCTTATAGCCTTGGGCCTCAGCCTTGAGGGTGACCTTGGCAAAGAGCGGCTTGAGGGTCTCTTCGTAGGGAAGATGGCGATTGGCCACCAGCCAGCAGGTTCCGCCCTTGCGCAGAACCGAAGCCGCGCGGCGGATAAAGGCCTGTCCCAGTGCCTTATCTTCGGAACCTGCATCATGGAAGGGCGGGTTCATCACGACAAAATCCTGATCGGCAGGACCCTCTTGGCTACGGATGTCGGACCAGTCAAAGGCGGCGCGAGGGTCGGTCACATTGCGCTGGGCAGCCTTGAGGGCGCGACTATCGATATCGATCAGGGTCAGGGCCGTGACCGCCCCGCTTTCCAACACCGCGAGGG
>CANKPO010000033.1 GCA_947484535.1 Caulobacteraceae bacterium | reverse complement strand
GAACAGTCAGTGAAACATCGCCATATCTTCAATTCTTTGCTGGCCCTGATCCCTTTGCTGTTGATGGGGTGTGGTGGTGGGGGAACCGGTTCGGCTCAGAATGCCGTCTCAACCCCTCCACCCGTTGTAGCTCCATTTGTCGAACTCAAATTCGCCTACGAAGCCCACAGATTTTCCACCATGGACGTCGTGCCAGCCTATACCTACGCTGGCGTGACCTATCCTGCAGGGGTTGCGAATATCTTCCCACAGGGGAGCATATCGATCGACTTTGAAGGTGACCGCTATCCCGAAGTCGTCATTCCGCTGAATAAGGCCTATGGAACGCCCGCCTATGCCGCACTGCCATATCTGCTTCTATCGAACTCCAATGGTCGGTTGCGTTATGACGCCAGCCTGAATGGTCAGTTGCCGGCCGTTTTCGGTGCCCGCCGGGCAGCATCATTGTCAGTGGCCGGAAGCCCAGCGGCATTTTTCGTCGCTCACAATGTGTCAGGAATCTACAACGACCCCAAAGCGCACGGCACTGCAGTCCTGCTGGCTCGAAGGTCAGGTGCAATCGGATCCGTTACGGACGCACTTCCGCGCCTGACCACCAAGGACGGGTTGCCGGATAATGGCGTCGATGCGCACGCGATGGCCGCTGGAGATGTTAATGGCGACGGCTTGGGCGATATTCTGATCGGAAACTGGTTTGGAGGCGGATTTCCGCCATTAATGCTGTTGCAACAGCCCGACGGGCGGTTCACAGCAGCCAACGATCCGTTGCTTGAGCGCCTCCTTTCCGTTCCGATGGTCAATCCCAAGTCTGTCGGAAACGATGGCTTCAATCTCCTTCTTGATCTTCATCTCGTAGATGTGAATGGAGATAGGTTTGCTGATCTGATTGCAGGGTTTGGTCATGGTTCGACGCCAAGTCTGCTCTTTATCAACAAGAATGGGCGCTTCAATTTCGATGAACGAATAGCGCTGCCCCCGAGCATCTATGGCATCGATACCAATCTTCACTTGGAAACAAAAAGTGCCGATCTAGACAATGATGGCGACCTCGACCTTTTGATCCAACACTCAAGATATGTTCCCTATTATGGAGGTAACTATCTTCAGTTACTGCGAAATGACCAAGGCATCTTTACAGATATAACCTCGCTTGCTCTTCCTCAAGATGAAGCGGATATCAAAGCAGAGCGGTTGAACTGGTCGCCGGATTTCTTCATCCGAGACGTGGATGGAGATCGGCTGCTCGACGTCATTTACGGTGTGAGCAACGGCCGGTTACTGGTGTTTTTCAACCTTGGCGCTGGGCGTTTTACGCGGTTAACGACCAACCTTCCTAAAGGAGAGTGGGGGAGGCTTCTTGCAGTCGGAGACTTCAATGCTGATGGAAAGCAAGAGCTGACCTATTATCAGGGCGGCGGATCTTCTAGTGAAAAAGTTTACATCATCAATATATATGATTTAGACTTCAAAAAGCCTTGAATATATCCGTTTCCGGTTTTCAATAATTGTGACCTCTGTGAACGTGGATTTGGGCCGCTATTTACTGGGGTTCTTATCCGTTCTCTGCACGCGCAATGGTGCCACAAGCAAACAAGCCCCCCCCCTTCGGCGCTTCGCGCCACTTCCC
This sequence comes from Caulobacteraceae bacterium, assembly GCA_947484535.1. Taxonomy (GTDB): domain Bacteria; phylum Pseudomonadota; class Alphaproteobacteria; order Caulobacterales; family Caulobacteraceae; genus CAISGS01. Next base: position 7,845 of record CANKPO010000033.1, on the reverse strand, counting down.
CCAGAGGGGGAAGATCTAAGCGTTCTAAATCTTCCCCCTCTGGGGGAAGTACCGGCGAAGCCGGGGTAGGGGGTTAGACCAGCTTTAGCTGATCCATCAAGGCAGGTCCCTCCATCGCCGGATCAGAGAAGCTGTCCTTGCCGGTTTCGATCCGTCCGGCGAGACGGCGGTGGTAGCCGGGGGTCTTGGGGTTCGTCACAGACAGATCGTACCAGCCCGCGCTGGAGCGCAGGGTCCATTGGGCCTTGGCGGTTCCACCGGCTGGGACGGTCAAGGTCACAGGTTTCAATCCATATTCATTGCCCGTGATGGCAAGGCTCAGCGGCGCTGTGCCCGGATTATTCACCGTCACGGTCAGGACAGGCCCCTTGGCCTCGGCCCGGGTCGCAACGGTCGCCTCGCTAGCCGAAGCGCTACCCACATAGTGACGGTGGAAGCCATTGGGGCCGAGCACCCAAAGGTCGTGCGCGCCTGCAGGCCATTGATCGGCCAAGCCCTTACCCGCCTCGACCGTATAACGCCGAGGCGGCAGGTCGAGCCGTAGACGGTCATAGACGTGGAACACAGCCCCCGCCTTGCCGCTATTGTTGAAGCTAAGATGCAGCGCGCCATCCGTGACGCTATCCTTGACCTCAAGGGCATAGGGCAGGGCGCGCGAGGGGCGAAGGCCAGCGGCCTGTACTGGCGCGGTTGGGCTGGCAGGGGTCTTGGGCAGGGCCCAGGCGAGCAGGGCCTTAGCCTTGGCCGCATCTGTCCCGGTCTCAGGCAGCTTGCTGGCAAAGGCCGCATCGTTCGGAGACTTGAAATTAAAGGCCGTGGTCAGGTCGCCGCAAACGGCGCGGCGCCACGGCGAGATATTGGGCTCCATCACCCCGAACCGCTGTTCGAGGAAGCGGATCACAGAGGTATGGTCAAAGACCTGCGAATTGACCCAGCCGCCACGGCTCCAAGGCGAGATGATGAACATGGGCACGCGTGGGCCAAGGCCATAGGGCCGTCCCATCAGGTGGTCGCGCTCATATTTGGCTTCGGTCGGATTGCGGACCAGATGATATTCGCTGGCCGTATCGACGGTGGAGGCGCCGAGCAGGGCCTCAGGATTGGCCGGATCGCGCGACGGCGGCGCGGGCGGCGGCGCATGGTCGAAGAAGCCGTCATTTTCGTCATACATGAGCAGCAGAACGGTCTTGGCCCAGACCTTGGGGTCTGCGGTCAGGGCATTGATGACGCGGGCCGTATAGTCCGCGCCTTGAGCCGGGCTCGATGGACCGGGATGTTCGGAATCCTTGGCCGGAGCGATGATGTAGGACACCTTGGGCAGCGTGCCGTTGAGCACATCCTCCGCCAGCCCATCGAGGGTGCGGGTGCTCATGGCCAACTCTTTCAGGACCGGATCAGATCCCGGCACTCCAGCATTGGCCTCTCGGAAGGCCTTGAAGCCGGCCAGAGGATTGTCGGTGAAGTTGTCGGCCATGTCCTGATAGAGCCGCCAGCTAATGCCCGCCGCCTGAAGGCGCTGAACATAGGCGGTCCAGGTATAGGATTCAGGCGACCCACCCCTTTCGGGCACATCCTCATGCGAATTGGAGATCGAGGGGCCGCCATGGGTTCCAAGACCGTCATTGGTCCCGGTCCAGAGGAACAGGCGGTTGGTATTGGTGCCGGTTTGGGCGGAGCAGTGATAGGCGTCGCACAGGGTAAAGGCGTCGGCCAGAGCATATTGGAAGGGAATGTCGGCGCGGCGATAGTGACCCATGGCGTGGGCCTCTTTGAACTCAGGCCAACGGTTCATGCGCCCTTCGTTCCAAGCCTCCTGTGCGTCCATCCAGTAATGGGGCGTTCCCGCTACGCGCATCAGCTTGAAGTTGTCGGCGGTGTCCAGCACGAAGGGGGAGATCAGCGGCGGGGTCGACTTGGCCTTGTCGTCGCGCTGGGTCCAGTTGGTCTTGCTAGTGACGCCGGGCGCATCGGGCACGGGGATCGGGAAGCGGTCGGCAAAGCCGCGCACACCGTTCATCTCACCGAAATAGTGATCGAAGGACCGGTTTTCTTGCATGAAGATCACCACATGCTCGACATCGGCCAAGGTGCCGGTGCGCACATGGGCGTCGATGGTCATGGCCTTGGCGATAGAGGGCGGAAGCGCCATCCCTGCTGTGGCAGAAAGCAGAAGGCTGCGGCGATCAATCTGCGTCATGGCCGGCTCCGGTTCGGTCCAGTAGGACCTTCGCTTTTAACCCTATCCTATGGCAGATAGATGACAAGCTAAGGGCGGCAACCCTTTCGAGTGCCGCCCCTGTTTAGTCTTTTGACTAGGCAGCCAGCATGGCTTCAAGGCGACTGCGGATGATCTGCGTGGATTCCAGCATGATCCGGTCCATCAGGTCTTGGCAGGTGGGGATGTCGTGGATCAGGCCTGCGACCATACCGCAGGACCAGGCGCCCAGTTCCATCTCGCCATTGAGCATGATGCGCGGATAGATCCCGGCAACCTCTTCGGCGATGTCGGCAAAGGTGATGGCCGAACCAAGGGCCTTTTCCTTGGCCAGCAGCTTTTCCACGCCCGCATTGGTCAGGACGCGTTCGGTGTTGCGCAGGGGGCGCATGACCAGACGGGTGTCCAGTTCCGAGGCATTGAGGATGGCTTGCTTGACGTTCTCGTGGACGGGGGCTTCCTTGGTCGCGATGAAGCGGGTGCCCATATTCATACCGTCTGCGCCCATGGCCAGAGCAGCGACCAGCGAGCGAGCATCAGCCATGCCGCCGGAGGCCAAGAAGGGGATCTTCAGCTCGTCTGCGGCGCGGGGCAGCAGGATCATGTTGGGCACATCATCTTCGCCGGGGTGACCGCCGCATTCAAAGCCGTCAACGCTGACCGCGTCGCAACCGATGGCCTCAGCCTTGAGGGCGTGGCGAACGGCGGTGCACTTATGAATGACCTTAATGCCAGCCTCTTTCAGGCCTGGCAGCCACTTGGCGGGATTGTTGCCCGCCGTCTCGACGACCTTGATGCCGCCGTCGATGATCGATTGGATGTAGCCGGGATAGTCAGGCTGGTTGACCGAGGGCAGGAAGGTCAGGTTCACAGCCAAAGGCTTGTCGGTCATCGCCTTGGCCTTGGCGATTTCCTTGGCCAGAGCCTCAGGCGTGGGCTGGGTCAGGGCGGTGATGGTGCCGATGCCGCCAGCGTTGGAAACGGCGGCGGCCAGTTCCGCAAAGCCGACATAGTGCATGCCGCCCTGCATGATGGGGCGCTCAATGCCGAACATTTCTGTGATGCGAGTTTTCATAATCTTCTCCCTGCGCGTGCTTGCTTTGAGCCGACCATAGCACCCCGCAATTATTGGGAGAACTGTCAATTGCTTAGAAATTATGGGTTGGCATCGATAAAATGTCTCAGCAGTCCCTTACAGCGCCGCGCTGAGGGTCAGCTTGACGGCTCTGGGTGAGCCGGGCGTGATGTTGTTATTGTTGTGGGCCGAGGCGAAGTAGCCGATGTCGAACAGGTTCTCGATGTTCAGTTGCGCCTTCAGGTTCGGGCTGACCCGCCAATAGACCGCCCCATCGACCCGGCTATAGCCCGGCAGGGTGACGCTGTTATCCGTGGACGTGAATTGGGCGCTGCGGTGCAGGAGGCCCAATCCCAGCCCAAGGCGGGGCGTGACCTCCACCCGGTTCCAAAGGGACAGGGAATGTTTGGGCAGCTGCGCCAGCCGTGCGCCCGCCTTGGCCGTCGCCGATTGGGTCTGGGTGATCTCACCCATCTGATAGGCATAGCCTCCGGCGACGGTCCAACCTGGACGCAGGGTGCCATTGAGGCCCAGCTCAAGGCCGGAACTGCTTTGGCCATCGACGAGGATCAGTTGGGTGGGGTCCGCAGGACTGGCGACCGCCACATTGGTTCGGTCTAGCCGATAGGTCGCGATGGTGAGGGCGAGGTTTGGCTTTAGGTCCCACTTGATCCCGATTTCCTGATTGCGAAAGGCTTCGGGTGCCAAGGCGCTGTTGGCCAGTGTCAGGCCTGCGAGCTGATCACCGGCGCGGGGCAGGTAGGACTGGCTATAGCTGGCATAGAGCGACAGGTTCGGCTGCGGCTTGTAGATCAGGCCCGCCCGAGGCGACCAGAGCCGGTCCTCTGTGGAGATAACGCTGCCATTGCGGTTGTTGCGCAGGCGCATCTCAAACTGGTCGTGACGCAGGCCAAGGACGGCGGTCCAATGGGCGCTCAAGGCGATCTGATCTTGGAGATAGACGGCTGCCGTCTGGGCGACGCCGTGATTGTCAGCATCTGTACTGCCCAGTCGGAAGGTCAGTGCGGGTGTGACGGTCGGCTGGCGGACCGGCACGGTTAGGCTGGAGACGTTTGGCCCAATAGCGCTGAAATAGCCGGTGGTCCGACGGTTGTCCGTAACCTGTTGGCCCAACTCTATCCCGGCCAGCAGGGTGTGCATCATGCCCCCCGCCGACCCTTCCCAGGTCAGGTCGGTCTGATGCAGAAGGTTCTCGCGGGTCGTGGCATTGGCGTAGGCCGACAGCGAGACGGACAACCCATCTGAGGTCACCGCGCTGGGAAAGAGGTTCTGATAGGCCTTGTCGTAGGCCCCGACCCGCGTGGTGCTGTGCAGGCGCGCCGCGCCGCGTTGATGATCAAAGACCAGCTCACCGACATTGAGGGTCATGTCGGTTGGGCTCAGGCTGGGGCTGCCAAAGAAGGTCGAGGGGGCCGTAGCAATTGGCCGGCCTGACAGGGAGGGAATGCCCCGGTCGGTCACCATCTCGTAGGTGAAGTGCTCATAGCTTAGCCGCACGGACGTGTGATCGCCCCATTTGGCCAGCAGGGTCGGGTTCACGCCCAAGCGCTCGCTCGTCACCCCATCACGGAAGCTATCGGCGGTTTCGGACAGTCCGGTAACGCGCAGGGCAAGGTTCGGGCTGATGGCTGATTTCAGATCGGCAGTCGCACGCCGCTGGTTCCAGCTACCGCCTGTAAGGGTCAGTTCAGCGCCGACCGTACCATCGGCCTGCCGGGTGACGCGGTTGATGACCCCGCCGCCGCCGCCGCGCCCAAACACCAGCGCATTGGGTCCGCTTAGGGCCTCGACCCGCTCGACATTATAAAGGTCCCGGAAATATTCGACATCGTCGCGCAGGCCGTCGACGAAGAAGTTCGCGGTCGAGCTGACGCCGCGCATGATGGGGGCATTGCGGTGCCCCTCACCCTGGGCCATGCCGACGCCGGGCATATAGCGCACCGCGTCGCTGACGCCCTGCATGGCCTGATCCTCGATCTGGTCGCGGGTAACGACCTGCACAGCCTGCGGCGTATCGATCAGGGCGGTTGCGGTCTTGGTGGCGGAAACAATGCCGTGCTGGAGGTAGGGTTGGGCCGTGCCGGTGACAACCACTTCGGCAATCTCGAACTCTTCGGCCCCGGCAAGGCTTGGCATGATCCAGAACAGTGCCATCAGGCTCGCAGCACCGGTTCGGTTCAAGAGCTGCGTGCGACGGGGACCTAAGACCATAATCAATACCTGAGTGAGTTTGCGACGCGTTATTAACTGAAGCGCGGGGCGGCAGTCAATGAAATTGCGAGTCATTCTCACTTAATGATCGAGGTTTGTTTTGTCCGGCTAGGGCAAGGGCAAGGGCGAGGGGCGTGGCGTGGCCGCAGAGGGCCTACTTGCCGCCGGCGCCGGTGATTTCTTTGATCAGGGCCTGAACGGGGGCCTTGCCACCGACGGACCAGATGAGCTTCAGGTGCGCGAGTGTGTCGGCGGCTGGGCCTTCAAACTTCCAATCGCATCCGTCGAAGCGGCACTTTTTAAAGTCTGGAAGCTCACCTCCGCTATAGACCATCCGGCAGTCGCGGAACTCGCACTCGAAAAAGCTCTCGCCATCAAGCGTGACGGTTTCATGGTTGAAGATGGTCGAGGACTGCATGGGGAGGCCTATTCGTCGCCGTCGTCGGTGGCTGGCTCTGGAGCCTCGCCTGATTCAGCCCGCTCACGTTCACGTGCTTCACGCTTTTCAGCAGCCTTTTCAGCGGTCTTGATGGCCTTCAGACGCTCGCGTTCCATGCGCTCGAAGGAGTAGTTGGGTTTACGCGCCATTTCAGCGATCTCCTTGAACGATGGACGGTTAAACTCAGGAAGAGCGATCTTACGGGGCCGTCGACCGACCGCCCCGCTACCGCAATTCCCGGATCAATATCGGTTTAGCGACGGGCCTTGCGGGCTGCGTAACGCTCGTCGCGCTTTGCCTTTTGCTCAGCCTTGGTCAGGGCCTTGCGTTCCTTGCGTTCACCGCGCTTGGCGTCCAGAGCGGCGGCCTCAAGGGCCTCCTCTTCGAGACGAGCCGCTTCCTTAGCATCGGCGGCAGCTTGTGCAGCGATGGCCTTGGCTTCGGCCCGTTCTAGACGGACGCGCTCCAATTCGGCGGCACGAAGGGCTTCGCGCTGATCGAACAGGGGATCGGTGACGGCGGGCTTCGGTTGAAGTTTAGCCAGCAGGGCTTTCTTAGCTTCCGCAGCGGTCTTTTGACGATCTGCGAAGCCGGTGTTCAGATGTTTGGACATGTTGCTTTCAAAGGTGCAGGCCGAGCCACAAGGACTATTCGGGCTGCGTGGGCTCTATTTCTTCGGGTTTTTCGGGCGTCGCTTGAACGACGGGCTTATAGGTCGCGGCGCAGATCGCCTCGAGGTGGCCCTTGAGTGAACGGGTCGCCAGCAGAGCGTCGACAGCACGGCAGCCGTCAGCCTTAAGGCGGTCCTTCAAGGTGTTCAGGTCACCATATTGACCCGAGCGGGCCAAAACATATGCACGTTCAACAGTAGACATAATCTTCGCGTCCTAAAGAATGCAGCCGGTCTGGCCTTAGCCAGCGGAGAGCTGGCCGGCGGACATCTTGCCGCTGCGTTGATCACGTTCCAGTTCGTAGGTCAGCTTTTGGCCCTCGTTCAGCGAGCCAAGGCCCGACCGTTCTACGGCAGAAATATGAACAAAAACATCAGAGGTGCCATCATCGGGTTGGATGAAGCCGTAGCCCTTGGTGGAATTGAACCATTTCACAACGCCAGTGGCCATGAGAGTCGCCTTTCGAGTGTCAATATTCGCGCCATCCCCGGGGAACAGGCGATCAAATGGTCGTGGAGGATCGTAGAAAGCTCGGGAGCTCGATCCGAAGAGCAAGCAGGGAGAGCGGCCGAACCGTAGCGATATTCGATCTGATCACCATGCCACAAATCCCTCATAAATCCAATGAAAATGAGGCCTGCGACACTGATGTCCCTTTGGTCGGGTCGATTTGTTCTCGAAATGACGGGCTGACGTCGCGTCTCTGCCCGTTTCAACCCGATTGGGAGGCCTAGCTTTTTGAGAGCAGTCCCCTATTTTGACGGCTCAACAATCGCCCCTGCGTCCACAGCCTCAACCTTTAGGATCCCTCCATGTCGATATTGCGCCGCTCGGCCCTGCTCGCTGCCCCTATGGTTCTGGCCCTCGCGGCCTGCGCGCCCGGCGTTTCCTTGCCGGTCGAAAAGGGCTTCGGCGCTAACCCGGTTTTGCCCGAAGCCAAGAAGCAGGCGCTACCCGTCGTTAAGATCGCTAAGGTCGTTGGATGGGCTGCGGGTGAAACTCCCAAGGCCGCCGAAGGCCTGAAGGTTTCGGCCTTGGCCAGCGGGCTGGACCATCCCCGTTGGCTCTATGTGCTGCCCAATGGGGATGTGCTGGTGGCAGAGAGCAACTCGCCCGAGCGTCCCGAAAGCGATTCCGGGCTGAAGGGCTGGATCGCCACTAAGATCATGTCTGCGGCCGGGGCCGTCACCAAGAGCGCCAACCGGATCACCCT
>CANKPO010000032.1 GCA_947484535.1 Caulobacteraceae bacterium | reverse complement strand
GAATTTGCCCGCGCCTCGCTCGCCTACGGCCTGCAGCGCAACTATCCGGTCTATCTGTCGACCAAGAACACGATCCTCAAGGCCTATGACGGCCGTTTCAAGGACCTGTTCCAAGAGGTGTTTGACGCCGAGTTCGCGACCGCCTTTAAGGCCGCTGGCATCACCTATGAGCACCGTTTGATCGACGACATGGTCGCCGCCGCGATGAAGTGGTCCGGCGGGTTCGTTTGGGCCTGTAAGAACTATGACGGTGACGTTCAGTCCGACACCGTGGCTCAAGGCTTTGGCTCGCTGGGTCTGATGACCTCGGTGCTGATGACCCCCGATGGCAAGGTCGTTGAGGCCGAAGCCGCCCACGGCACCGTGACCCGTCACTATCGCCAACACCAAAAGGGCGAATCAACCTCGACCAACTCCATCGCCTCGATCTTCGCCTGGACCCAAGGCCTGAAGCACCGCGCCAAGCTCGACAGCAATGCCGAACTGGACCGCTTTGCCTCGACCCTGGAAAAGGTCTGTGTCGATACGGTTGAAAGCGGCTTCATGACCAAGGACCTCGCCTTGCTGGTCGGTGATCAACAGGGCTGGCTGACGACGGAAGGGTTCCTCGACAAGGTCGCGGAAAACCTGACCGCAGCGATGGCCTAAGTCATGGCATTTGGCGGCGTTATTCGTGAGCTCAAGCCTGCGGATCACGCCGCCTGGCTGCCCCTATGGCAGGGCTATTTGGAATTCTATCGAGAGACCCTCGATGAGGAGACCAACGCCCTGACCTTTAAGGACCTGTCTAGCAATGCTCAGGGCATGTTTGCCTATGTGGCCGAGCAGGACGGGAAACTGGTTGGGTTGGTCCATTGCGTGCCCCATCGGGCGACTTGGACCAAGACCACCTACTGCTATCTTGAAGACCTGTTTGTCAGCCCCGATGGGCGGGGCGGCGGCATCGGACGGGCCCTGATCGAAGCGGTCTATGCCCGTGCCGATGAGATCGGTGCGACGCGGGTCTATTGGCTGACCGATAAGAACAATACGACCGCACAGGTCCTTTACGACAAGCTCGCCACGCGCATGTCGTTCATTCAATATCGCCGCTGATCCAAGGCCGGTCTCAAGGGGCTCAGCCCCTTGAGGTTTGCATCCTACTGGAAGATGGCCTTAATGGCCTCTAGTCCCGCCTGAGCCTGCCCGCCGTCTGGCGCGCCGCCTTGGGCGAAGTCAGGCTTACCGCCTGCGCCCTGGCCGCCCATGGCCAGCACAGCCGCCTTAGCCAGCTCTGCTGCATTGAACCGGCCGGTCAGATCGTTGGTCACCGCGACGGTCACCGCCGCCTTGCCATCGAGCACACCGATCAGAGCCACGACGCCGCTGCCGACCTGTTTCTTATAGTCCTCGGCAATGGGACGCAGGTCCTTGCCGCCGATGCCCTCAAGGATGCGGGCCATCAGCTTGATGCCGCCGATCTCTTCGACCGCAGCCGCCTCGCCGCCACCGCCGCCCATAGCCAGTTGGCGCTTGGCATCGGCCAAGTCCTTTTCCAGCTTGCGACGGTCGGCAATCAGGGCCTCAACGCGGGTGGTGACATCGGCAACCGGCACCTTGAACTGGTCGGCCAAGCCCTTGGCCACGCCCGCCTGATCGAGCAGGAAGCGGCGGGCCGCCTCGCCGGTCAGGGCCTCGATGCGGCGAATACCGGCGGCAACGCCGCCTTCAGACACGATCTTAAAGAGGGCAATATCGCCGGTGCGGGCCACGTGAGTGCCGCCGCAAAGCTCGACCGAATAGGCCTTGGCCGCGCCGTGGGCATGGTCTGGTGACAGGGCATCGCCCAGCGTCAGGACCCGGACCCGGTCGCCATATTTCTCGCCGAACAGGGCCACAGCCCCGGCCTCAATCGCCTCTTCGGGAGCCATCTCTTGGGTATCGGCGGCGCGGTTTTGGCGGATAACCGCATTGACCTCGGTTTCAATCCGCTCAAGCTCGTCGGCGCTCAGAGGGCCGCCATGGCTGAAGTCAAAGCGCATGCGCTCGGCATCAACCAACTGACCCTTTTGCGCCACATGGGCCCCAAGGACATTGCGAAGGGCGGCGTGGACGAGGTGGGCGGCAGAGTGATTGGCCCGGATACGGACCCGGCGCTCAGCATCGACCGACAGGTTGACCTTAGTCCCCGCCGTCAAGCGCCCCGAGGTGATGCGGACCTTGTGATCATGCAGATCACCGGCCTGTTTTTGCGTGTCGAGCACGACGGCCTCGCCGCCGTCCCAGGTCATGATGCCGGTATCTCCGACCTGACCGCCGCCTTCGGCATAGAAGGGGGTCTTATCGGTGAGAAGGTCCACGGTCTCGCCGGTCTCAGCGGCTGCAACCTCTTGGCCGCCAGCCACGAGGGTCAGGACCTCGCCGATGGCGTCAACATGGTCGTGGCCGATAAAGGCACTGGCGCCCAGCCGATCACGAACCGACAGCCAGATCTCGCCCTCGGCCTGCTGGCCTGAACCGGACCAGCTTTCGCGGGCCATCTGACGTTGGCGATCCATCGCCGCATCAAAACCATCGGTGTCGACGCTAATGCCCATGGCGCGCACGGCGTCCTGGGTCAGGTCGAGCGGGAAGCCGAAGGTGTCATAGAGCTTGAACGCGGTTTCACCGGCCAAGACCCCGCCTGCGGTCAGGTTGGCGGTTGCCTCTTCGAGCAGGACCATGCCGCGTCCGAGGGTGCGGCGGAAGCGCTCTTCTTCTTGGCGAAGGGTCTCCAAGATCAGGGCCGAGGCCCGCTGAAGCTCAGGATAGGCCCCGCCCATCTGAGCGATCAGGGTCGGTGCTAAGCGGTGCATCAGGGGCTCAGCGGCGCCCAAGAGATGGGCGTGGCGCATGGCCCGGCGCATGATTCGGCGCAGCACATAGCCGCGGCCTTCATTGGAGGGGGTAACCCCGTCCGCAATCAGGAAACAGCTCGAGCGCAGATGGTCAGCAATGACGCGGTGCGAAGGCTGGCGATCCCCGATGGCCTTGACGCCGGTCTCGGCCTCGCTGGCGCTGATCAGGGCCTTGAACAGGTCGGTGTCGTAATTGTCGTGCACGCCTTGCATCACGGCGGTCAGGCGCTCTAGGCCCATCCCCGTATCGATGGAGGGCTTGGGCAGGGACGTGCGCGAGCCATCGGCGGCCTGCTCGAACTGCATAAAGACCAGGTTCCAGATCTCGATGAACCGGTCCCCGTCCTGCTCAGGCGAGCCGGGAGGACCACCGGCAATCTTGTCGCCATGGTCAAAGAAGATTTCCGAGCAAGGACCGCAGGGGCCCGTGTCACCCATCGACCAGAAATTGTCCGAGGTCGAGATGCGAATGATCTTGCTGTCTGACAGACCGGCAATCTTCTTCCACAGGTCCGCCGCCTCATCGTCGGTGTGATAGACCGTGACCGATAGGCGCTCCTTGTCGAGGCCATATTCCTTGGTGATCAGGTTCCAAGCCAGTTCGATGGCATCTTCTTTAAAATAGTCACCAAAGGAGAAGTTGCCGAGCATTTCGAAGAAGGTGTGGTGGCGCGCCGTATAGCCGACATTGTCGAGGTCGTTGTGCTTGCCCCCGGCCCGCACGCATTTTTGCGAGGAGGTCGCGCGCGGGTAGGGCGGGGTCTCAACACCAGTGAACATGTTCTTGAATGGAACCATGCCGGCATTGACGAACAGCAAGGTGGGGTCGCTCTGCGGCACCAGGGGGGCAGACGGCGTTACCCGGTGATCCGCCTTGGCGAAATAGTCCAGAAAGGTGCTGCGGATCTCGTTCAGGCTCGGCATCGTCGCTCCGACGGTCTTGGGGGCACATTTGACGTTAACGCCAAAGGGCAAGGACTGGCTCACAAGGCCATACACCATGGCCGTTGCACACCATATAGAAAGTCCCCCCTCCCCTCGCCAAGCAGTGATTGCGACGGAAGGGGTCCGAACCTTCAAACAGTGACGAATAATAGCAAAAAGGGCGCCCAACCCCGAAGGATCAGACGCCCTTTCCGCAGAAGACGGTCGTGCGGGGCCGCACAGGCCGCGCCAGGCGGCAAGCGCCCTGTGCGATCGACCATCATCCTTGACCCAATGAAGGGATCCGTCGCCCTATGGCTTAGGCCTCATCATCTTCAGCCGAGGGTCCCACCAACAGCTCTTCGACGATCTTGACCGAGTTCTTGCGAACCGCGGCCTCGATCTCGTTGGCCATCTCGACATTGGCTTTCAGGAACTCGCGGGCATTGTCGCGACCCTGACCAATGCGGGTGCTGTTGTAGGAGAACCAAGAACCAGACTTCTCAACCACACCGGCCTTAACGCCCAGATCAATGATTTCGCCGATCTTGGAGATGCCCTGACCATACATGATGTCGAACTCGACCTCACGGAACGGCGGCGCGACCTTGTTCTTGACGACCTTGACACGGACATTGTTGCCAATGATCTCGTCACGAACCTTGATCGAGCCGGTACGGCGGATGTCCAGACGCACAGAGGCGTAGAACTTCAGCGCATTGCCGCCGGTGGTCGTTTCAGGGCTGCCATACATGACACCGATCTTCATACGGATCTGGTTAATGAAGATGACCAGGGTCTTGGCCTTCGAGATCGAGGCGGTCAGCTTGCGCAGGGCCTGGCTCATCAGGCGCGCTTGCAGGCCCGGCAGGCTATCGCCCATCTCGCCTTCAATTTCCGCCCGAGGGGTCAGGGCCGCAACGGAGTCGATGACGATGACATCGACCGCGCCGGACCGCACCAAGGTGTCGGTGATCTCGAGCGCCTGCTCGCCCGTATCGGGCTGCGACACCAAAAGCTCATCGAGATTGACGCCAAGCTTGTGCGCATAGCTAGGATCGAGCGCATGTTCGGCGTCAACAAAGGCCGCTGTGCCGCCCATCTTTTGCACTTCTGCGACCACATGTAGGGCCAGCGTCGTCTTACCGGAGCTTTCCGGACCGAAGATTTCGACCACCCGGCCACGCGGCAAGCCGCCAATGCCCAAGGCCAGATCAAGACCCAAAGAGCCGGTGGGAACGGACTCGATCTCAACGATCTTGCCCTTGTCCCCAAGCTTCATCACAGAGCCCTTACCGAAGGCCCGGTCGATTTGTGCCAACGCCGCTTCGAGCGCGCGCTGCTTGTCTGAGTCTGGTTTTGCCACGAGTTTCAAAGCCGCCTGGTTCATTGATGCGATCCTTATCCCACGATTCTCGCCTTCCCCTCGTGCCCCGCTGGCGCAATGGATGACTGACTCGTTCGTACATGGTTTGTTCCATGTTCGCAATATGTTCTTATTGATCTTGGAACAAGATTATTGCCGCTATCAAAATAGGTCGGGCGCCGTACCGTTCAGCAAGTCATCAATGGCCGACAGGAGCCGATCCGGCGTCACCGGCTTGGCGATGTGAGAATCAGCCCCCGCCTCCAGGGCCTCGTCGCGATGTTGATCCATAGCATTGGCACTGAGCACAGCGACCGGCGTTGGCATCCGCCCCCGCTCAGCCTCAAAGGTTCTAATCTGACGAATGGCGGTCAAGCCGTCCATGACGGGCATCTGCACGTCCATCAAAACCAGATCAAATGTCCGCGCCTTAAAGGCCTCCACGGCTTCCTGCCCATCGACCGCTATGGTGAGATCTACGGGGAACGGGGCCAGAATAAGCTGAACGACCTTGCGATTGACCGGATGGTCCTCTGCCAACAGGATCCTGATTCGCCTTGCGTCTGGATTGTCTGCGAAACTCTCTATGATCTTAAGCGATGGCTCAGGACCAAGCAGATCCAGGTCCGAACGATCCGGAAGTTTGCGCAGTGGTATCCGAATGGAAAATATGCTGCCAAGACGCGGCGTCGACCGTGCCCCAATGGTGCCGCCCATAGCCTCAACAATTTGACGGCTCAGATAGAGGCCAAGTCCGCTTCCGCCAAAGCGCCGGGTGATAGAATTGTCGGCCTGAGAAAAGCGCTTAAACAGATGGGCGGCGTTCTCAGGTCCAAACCCCATGCCGGAATCCTCGACGTCAATGCGCACCCAAACCTTATCGTCTGTGGTCGGCACCGGTTCGATTGCCGCGCGCAAGGACACCTTGCCGGATGTCGTAAATTTGACTGCATTGGACAAGAGGTTTCGGACCACCTGATTGATACGTCCAGGATCGCCTTCAAAAAGACCTAACGTGTCCGGTCGGAGCTGAATTTCGAAATTCAAGCCCTTCTCGTGGGCTGCGGCTTGTGACAGCCGCGCTGCATCAATCAGTTCGGCTTGGAAATCAAAACGCGTGCCCTGGATATCCAGATGCCCCGCCTCAATCTTGGACAGATCCAGAATATCGGACAAGAGACGCTGAAGGCTTGCAGCAGATCCAACGATCAGTTGAACCATCTCATTCTGCTTCGGCGACATTTCAGTCTTGGCCAAGGCTCCAGCCACGCCGATGACGCCGTTCATGGGCGTGCGGATTTCATGGCTGATATTGGCGATAAATTCCGACTTCGCCCGGTTGGCTGCATCGGCAGCGTCCTTTGCCGCCGTGAGCCGGTCTTCGTTCTCCTTACGGTCGGAAATGTCATGCACGACGCCAAAGGCTGAGATCAGCTTACCCGTCTCAATGCGCTGGAAGATCAATACGGTTCTGACCCACGCTGTGACGCCGTCGCTGCGCATCATCCGGTGCTCGATCCGCAAGGGCTCAGGGCTATTGCCATGATCGGCCACAGCGCCGCGCACTGCGCCGAGATCATCCGGATGGCACATCTCCCAAAAGCGCGTGACCACCGACTGATAATCGGTCGGGTTACCGAGCATTTTCCGCGCTTCGGCATTGGTCCAGAAGGTTTGGGTGCTGTAGTCCAACTGCCAACAGTAAAAGCCACCCAACTCGGCGGCAACTTCGAGGTTTTTGCGCGCAATTTCGAGTTGTCGTCGACCATTGATCTCGACCGTAACATCAAGGAAGGTACTGACGACCTTGTCTGGTCGATCATAGCCGTCGATAAAGATGGGTTTGACGTTGATTTTTAACCAACGCACATCTTTGCTGGATAGCCTCGCACCAATAATGACGCCGTTTTGCGGGACTCCGGTCCGCAAACAGACTTGGGCTGGGAAATTTTCCAAAGGGACATTTTGATCATCTTCGTCGATGATGGCCCAAGGCACCTGGGACGGATCGCGCACCTCAAACTGCTCAGCGGTAATCTGCAGGATCTGTTCCGCAGCCCGATTCCACATCACGATCTTGCCGTCGCGGTTATAAACGACCAGACCATCGGGCATTCCGGAGAACACCGCATGCAGATCCTGATCACTTAAAGTCGAAGCCGACAAAATACCGTATCCTTGAAATCGACAGGCGAATAAACGGCCACGGCTTCCCCTTCAGGGCCCAGCGCAACCTTTCATTTCAGTACTATATAATATGATTTTAATTTAAACAGGATGAAGTTCTGGCGGGGTGGCTCTACCCCTTCTGACCCGCCACATAGTCCTTGATCACCCGCTCGAGCACCGTCAGGGGCATGGCCCCGGCCTGTAGTCCCGCATCATGGAACTGGCGGATATCAAACCGATCACCGAGCGCAGCCTTGGCGTCTGAGCGCAGCTTGGCCCAAAGGGTGTGGCCGACCTTGTAGCTGCAGGCCTGACCGGGCCAGACACAATAGCGCTCGATCTCGGTTGTCACGCCCGAGACTACGTCGCCGTCCGTGGTGGCCATCCAGTCGATGGCCTTTTCCCGGCTCCAGCGCTTGTGGTGCATACCCGTATCGACCACAAGGCGGCAGGCCCGGAACAGGGCCGATTGCAGATAGCCAATCTCGCCAAACGGATCCTTGGCATAGACGCCCATCTCGTCGGCCAACTGTTCAGCATAGAGGGCCCAACC
Organism: Caulobacteraceae bacterium; assembly: GCA_947484535.1. Lineage (GTDB taxonomy): Bacteria > Pseudomonadota > Alphaproteobacteria > Caulobacterales > Caulobacteraceae > CAISGS01. The sequence goes on along the minus strand of CANKPO010000032.1, from coordinate 1,689 downwards.
CTCGACATAGGCCGAAAAGCCGCTCAGTTGCCGGATCAACGACAAGGGCGCCTCCTGCTGCAGAGAGATCTGAAAGTGATGGCCCGGAATGGCCTCATGGTGGGTCAGGGTCGGCAAGGTCCAGGTCGGGTTCTCGGCCGTGTCGCGCAGATTGATATAATAGGCCCCGGGCCGGGAACCATCCATCGACGGCGAGTTGTAGTAGCCCCCCGGCGCTCCGGCCTCGATATAGCTTGGCACCCGGCGGATCTCGACCTTGGCCTTGGGCAGGATACCGAAATATTGCGGCAGCAGGGCCTGAACCGCTTCGACCTGCGTGTTCAGATCGCCCAACAACCGTTCCTTATCCTTGTCCGTATTGGGATAGAGGAACCGAGGATCGGTATAGAGGCCGCGAATGCGCTCACCGACCGTGCCCTTGCTCATGCCTTGGGCCTTGAGGATCACATCGATTCGCGCGGTCAGATCCGCAGCCTGATCCAGACCCATCTGGTGGATCTCGTCCGGGGACAGGGTCGTGGTGGTCGAGGACTTCAGCGAGGCCGCATAATAGGCCTCGCCGTCAGGCACGCGCCAGATACCGGCATCATGGACGGCCTTGGGCTGAAGGCTGGCGATCAGGTCGGCTTGACGGTTGAGGGCAGGTTGGACCTTGTCCTGATAGATCTTGGTCGCTGCCGCCGAATAGTCGCCGGAAAGCCCCTTGGCCTTGGCGCGGCGCGCCAGAGACTGGACCAGAACCGTCGTTTCTGCTGAGGCCGAGCGCAGGCTGTTCATCTGCACCAAGGTTCGCTCGAGCACAAAATCGGGCGGCGTGAGGCCTGCGCCAACATCGCGGCGCACAACCTCGCTTTCCTGATCCAGCACCCTCGCAAAGGCCTCTAGACGAGACAGATAGGCGTCGGCATCGGCCTTGGTCTCAATCGAATGTTGGCTATCAAGGAAGTCGGGCAAGGCCTGATAGGAACCCGACAGTTGGCTGACCACATAGGGCTCGCCCGTTCCAGAGGCGCTAAAGCTTTTCAGGCGGTTGGCCTCATCGGCCACCTCCATCTCGAAGATCACCGTGTCATAGTTGACCGCGTCCATACCGGTCAGGGCCTTGCGATCAAAGGCCCGCATCTTGGCGAGGCGCACCCCATTATCGACTCGGTCTTGCGCTCTGGCGGCGAGCGAGCGATCCGCTAGTTGGCCCTTGGCCGCGGCCCTATCTCCCTTGTCCATGCCCAGGCCCGTCAGCATCTCGGGCGACCGGCGCATATAGTCCTCAACGAACCCATCAAAGAGGGCGTTGAGCTCAACGCCCTTACCCCCGGCCGCTAGGGCCAGTTGAGGCAAGCCTGCCGTGACTGCGACGGCACCGGCACCGGTGAGGAGGGTTCTGCGGCTGAACATGGCGGGCTTCCCGAAAGGTCTATGGTTTATCAAGACCTATCGAGGGCGGACTGAACGCACAAGTCGCCAAGCCTAAAAACAGATTAGAGCAGGGTTAGTTCAAGACTTGCGCTCATCCCAGCCATAGGCGACCCAAGAATGGCCCCCGACCTTGCGGGCTTCGATAACGCCATCTTCGGCCACGTCCGGCTTGGCACTGCGGCGCGCACGCAGGGCAAGGCCGGCGACCGCGACCAGAACGCTGGTGATCAGGGCGATAACCAGAACCGTCGCGGCAAAGACGAGCGCCAAGAG
>CANKPO010000031.1 GCA_947484535.1 Caulobacteraceae bacterium | reverse complement strand
CCCTGGGCCCCCGCCGTACTGGCCTTTGGCCAGGTGCTGATGATTGACCTCGTGCTGGCCGGAGACAATGCAGTCGCGGTCGGACTGGCCGCTGCGGGCGTCCCTGAGGCCCAGCGCAAGAAGGTCATTCTGTACGGCTTGGCCGCTGCAGTGATCATGAGGATTGGCTTTGCGCTGATCACCACCCAACTGCTTGGTATTATTGGCCTCAGCCTCGCGGGCGGCATCTTGCTGCTGTGGGTCTGTTGGAAGATGTGGACTGAAATTCAAGAGCAGGCCGCCGCCAACAGGCATGACGCGGATATCGCCCTCGAACAGGCCACCGGCGTGGATATGGACGGCACGCCCGGCGTCGACGAGATCAGCGACCGCAAGGTCAAGACCTTTGGGCAGGCCCTCATCCAAATTCTGATCGCTGACCTCTCCATGTCACTGGATAATGTTTTAGCCGTTGCCGGGGCCGCGCGGGATCATCCTGTGGTTCTGGCGCTTGGGCTTTTGCTATCGATTGCGCTGATGGGGGTCGCCGCGACCTGGATCGCCAAGCTGCTGCAGAAGCACCGCTGGATTGGCTATGTTGGTCTCGTCGTCTTGCTCTATGTCGCCTTGCACATGATCTGGGATGGCCATCGCAAGGTGGTCGAGGACCTGCACCTACAAGCGGCCTATAATCAGATCATGCCCGGGCCGATGGATATGCCGATCCCTGCCGCCCCCTAGACCGAGGGCTTCCAACGCTCTGGCAGTTGATGACGGATACTCCAGATCAGCTCCATCGCATCAATGGGCTTGGGGACATGGCCGCTAAAGCCTGCCTTGCGATATTCTTCGATCTGATGGGCCATATTGTTGGCGGTTAAGGCGATCACCGGCGTGGGCTTGCGGCTATGGCCTTGCTCAAAGGCTCGGATCGCCCGCGTCGCGGTAACCCCGTCCATCACTGGCATCTGCACATCCATCAGCACAATGTCCCAGTCGCTATCCTGATAGCGTTGCAGGACCTCGGCCCCATCGCCAACCAGCGTGATATTGATCCCCAACTGGGCCAAGAGGGTCTTGAGCACCAGTTGATTAACGGGATGGTCCTCCGCCGCCAGGACACGCAAAGGCGGCCCGCTGAAGAGAACCTGCCCCTCGGGCTTCGGCAGAGGTTCGATATGTCCATCGCTCAATCGCTCAAGCGGCAAGGTCACAACGAAGGCTGAACCCTTACCCATGGCACTGGAGACGGTGATTTCCCCCTTCATCGCCTTGACCAGCTCCGCACAGATCGACAGGCCCAGTCCCGTGCCACCAAACCGCCTTGTGGTCGAACTGTCCGCCTGCTCGAACCGCGAAAAAATGCGGCTGGCAGCCTCAGGCGTCATGCCGATACCCGTGTCTTTGACGGTCAGAACCAACTGATCTGACTTCCTTGCCAAGGACACGTGGACCGAGCCGGTCTGGGTGAATTTAACAGCGTTTGAGACGAGGTTATCGATGATCTGACGTAACCGGGTTCCATCGCCCTGATAGATCCCCCGCGCCGCAGGTTCGATCACCGTTTCGACGGTTATGCCCTTGGCTTCAGCCGTCGCCCAGATCGCATTGCGTGAGGCGGTCAAGACCTCTTCAGGGCTGAACGGGGCCGCTTCAATCGTCATGCGCCCCGCCTCGATCTTGGCGAGGTCGAGCAGGTCATTCAGTATGGCCAAGAGACCCATTCCCGACCGTTTTAGAACCTCCATCCGCTCGGCCTGTTCCGGCGCAAGTTGGTCCGCAGAGATCGCCTGGGCTAGGCCCAATATCCCATTGAGCGGGGTGCGGATCTCATGACTGATATTGGCCAGAAAGGCGGACTTGGCGGCGCTCGCCTGCACCAGTTTCTGGTTCATCCGGCGCAGTGAATAGACTGCAAAGCCTGCGGCAAGGCAGAACAATAGCGCAAGGCCGGCCAATATCCATTGCAGGCGAATGACTTTTTGTTGCAGCTCCGCGCCTCGTCTCAACTCATCGAGGTCAGACTGGAGGGTTTTGGTCAGTTCATGGATCGATCGACGAAAATCACCGGCTAAGCGACGCTGAGAACTCGACCAATAGTCCATGGCCAAGGCCTGCGACTCCAGCGCGCGACCTTCATTGGCAAGGATAGCCGACTCAATGAGCGGCAAATTGGCGAACATGAGCGGATTGTACGTCCCGCTCGCCTGCCACCGTTTCAACTCTTCATAATCCGCCTTTGCCAGATCGTTCTGACCGAGCCTCGCGAGGGATATGGCGCGCACGCTGACGGCCTTTACCTGTTCGATTTTGGACGCCAAGAGGCTAAAGTCGACCCTCTCTAGACATTTCAGCGCCTCATTGGGTCGGTGGAACGTGTTTTCAATCGTCGCGCAATCGACCGCGACGGCCGCAATCCGAGCCGGGTCTCCCCCTTCGATCGTAAGACGATTAAGCGCTTGGTAGGTCCGGCGCGCTAGCGGCTCGTCCCCGACCCTACGCGCCACGCCAATGAGGTTGGATAGGACGACGGTGTTGGGTGAGTTAAAATCCGCAGGCGTGTATCTGAAATAGACTCTCGCCGCCGCCGCTGTCGCCCCTTCAATATCATTGAAGCCCAAGAGCGTGGACGCCATCTGGTCCCAATATTCACGCATTGCGACATCTGTGGCGGGGTCGTTCTCAGGGATCAGAGCCCGGGCCTCACTCAGTTTCTTCAGGGCTCCCACGGTGTTTGATCGATCAACGTCGAAAAAAGCGATCCGATTGATCACGATTGACCGGACCAGCGGATCTTGGGTCTGAGCCAACACCGTCTTTAGCGGACCCAAATCGCCGGTCCCAGACACATAAACCTTTAGCGTTGCCGTGTTGGCGTCGGCGAGGTTGACGAACCGCTGATTGCCCTCTGTCTCGGCTATGGACCGAAGCTGAGCATTCCATTTCTCAAAGCGCGCGACATCTTCAAACATTAAAAATTCAGAGGCAGCGAGATGCAACCGCGATAGCCGGTCCTCGCCGCGCCTCTTAAGCGCGTTGCGGCCAAAATCCTCTAAGGTCTCGGTGGACGTCCCAACCTTTAGCTTCTCGTAACTATCCACGAAGCCGATGGGCGTCATTTGATAAGCGGTTGGTTCAGCTGCGTTGGCGCTGAGGCCGCCAAATCCCGCAACCGCTATGGCGCATAGGATAGGGACGAGGGCAGGAAACAGACGCTTAATGGAATCCACACTTTGCTCCGGCAGGGAATGGGTCTGCAGGTCGGCATAATCGCCTAGGTTTCAATTTCACATCTTGCCAATATTTGTAGAAAAAGGAAATCTAAAACTACCATAAGCCGAGGCGCGCGCCTTTGCCGCGCCCATAGATACCTAAACTACCACAGCCTCTGAACGGTTGACCTCGTCCGCCTCTGCTAAGACCCGGCTCATGGCCGAGATCAAATCGGTGGCATCAATCGGCTTGGAGACATGGCCGTTACAGCCCGCCTGACGATAGTCATCAAGCTGGTGGGCCATGGCGTTGGCGGTCAGTGCCAATATCGGCGTAGGCCTGCGGGCCTGGCCCCGCTCAAACTGTCGAATAGCGCGGGTTGCCGTCGGGCCGTCCATCACCGGCATCTGTACGTCCATCAGAACCACATCCCAGTCGTGATTTTTGAACAGGTCCAGCACCTCTTGGCCATTGCTAGCCATCGTCACCTCGACACCAAACTGACCCAACAGGGTTCGTAGGACCAGTTGATTGACCGGATGATCTTCGGCGGCCAGGACGCGGAGCGGGGGCTGATCTGTGTCGACGACCGCATCGACCGTCTGAACCGCGACGACATCTTGCACGTCCCCAAGACGTTCCAGCGGCAAGATCACGGTGAAGGTCGTGCCCTGCCCTTCGACACTGTCCGCCTTGATCGCGCCGCCCATCGCCTCAACCAGTTCCAAGCAGATCGATAGTCCAAGACCAGTCCCGCCAAACCGACGGGTGGTGGTCACGTCCGCCTGTTCGAACTTCATGAAGATACGGCTGGCCGCCTCCGGGGACATGCCAATGCCCGTATCCTTGACCGTCAGGACCAGCGCATCTGCCGGTCGGCTGAGAACGACATCCACCCGCCCAGACGGTGTAAACTTCACCGCGTTCGAGATCAGATTATCGATGATCTGACGCAGGCGCGTTGGGTCACCCTGATAAAGCCCCTCAGCCTCGGCCAGCACGGCGGCCTCGACCTTGAGCCCCTTGGCCTCGGCGGTGGCCCAGATCGCTTGACGCGCCGATTTCAGAACCTCTTGCGGATTGAAGGGCACGGCCTCAATGGTCAGCTTGCCAGCCTCGATCTTGGCCAGATCGAGCAGGTCATTGAGGATCGCGAGCAAACCAAGTCCCGATTGGCGCAAGACCCCGATCCGCTCGGCTTGGACTGGGGTCAATTCATCGGCTGAAATGGCTTGGGCGAGCCCTAATACGCCGTTCAAGGGCGTACGAATCTCATGGCTGATATTGGCTAAGAACTGACTCTTGGCTTGGTTTGCCTCTTCGGCAGCCAAGCGGGCGGCCTCCAATTTACGGTTCAAGCGGCGTAGGGTGTAAACAGCATAGCCAGCGGCAAGGGCCACAGCGATCGCCAAGCCCGCGATGAGACTTTGAAGCGCTATCACCGTCTTTTGCAACTCAGCCGTCTTGCGCAGCTCGACCACGTCTGCACGCAAAATCCCGATCAGAGCAGGGATCGCATCTCTGAAACGTATGACCTGCGACTTGGCCGCGGCCCGCCAATATTGCGATACAATTTGAAAGGCCTCGACCGAACGCCCTCGATTGGCGAGCACCTCGGCCTTGGCGAGCGGCATTAAAGCAAAGGAGCCAGGGTGATATTCGCCTAAGGCCTTTAACCGATCCAGTTCAGCAAGATCCGCTTCTGCAAGGTCCGTCTGCCCCATTTGCGCGAGGGCACGGGCACGAACACTCAACCCCACCACCTTACGATAGGCGGGCTCGACCACGTCAAGGTCTACCCCTTTCAAGCAGCTCAAAACCTTAGCGGGGTATTGGAAATTGGCCTCAAGTTCTGCGCAATCGATCGCGAGGTTGGCGAGGCTAGACGCTGTGGGATTGGCGCGTATCAGCCGCGAATTGGCCTCAAAGGCGCGGCGCGCGAGGGGCTCATCATCGACCCGACGCGCCATGATCATAATGCGAAGGAGCAATCCACGATCAGGAACTTGGAGGCCAGGAACGGCATAGGTGAACTCAAGTTGCGAGACGGCATCGAAGAACCCGTCGATATCACTAATTGCAACCAGCTTATCTATCATTCGCGACCAATAGACCCTGTAGGCAAACGCGCTCATAGGGTCCGATTTTGGTATGATTTCGTAGGCCTCGGTCAGTTTTTTAAATTGTCCAAAATGATCCTTGCCGTCATTTAAACTATTAACAACAATAGAACTAATCGATTTTAATATTAAATCATTAGATTTTGTGTAGTTATTGATAAAATCGTAATATTTAATGTCACCCTGATGAGAAAAGTAGTCCTCCTCTGCTCTGATAATAGCAAAAATTGCAATGAATCGATCTTGACGCTCATCGAGCGCTATCTCGTTTGCAAGGTTGAACCATTTTTTGTAGGTCTCGGACACTTCGAGGCCTTGAAGCACTTCGACAACATAGAGCAACCGGGTCAGGCGCTCGGTCCCCTTCAATTTCAAAGCCTCATGGCCATAGGCCTCAATCTTTGCGACGGTGGCCCCTTGCTTGGATGCCTCATAACGCTCGATAAAGCGCTCAGGGCTCATGGGCGTGACAACCGGTTCTGCGAACGCGGATACTGGGATCAATAGACCCCTGAGGATCACTATCCCGAAAATCAGCATGATCACATTTAGCACAGGCCGCTGACGCAACATCGCTTACTCCACAATCGCAGGCGGGCTCCGGCCGCTCAATACGCATTGTGGAAGCCTATACTACTCAATAAACCTAATAAAGACCCTTTATTATATAGTAATAAACACTATCGTTTTGCAATTCAGAGATTAAATCCCCTGCCGCGCGCCAACCGAAAGCAGGAGGAGCCGCGCTCACCTAATCCTCAACGCCGTCGAACTGTCTGGTCCACTCGGTAACCTGATCATCTTCGATCTTCTTGAACAGAACCTCGGGTGCCCGAACCGCGCGGCCACGGGGTAGACTGTCCAGCAGGCCCGCGTCGCTCGCCAAGGGCCAAGCCGTTACCCCCGCCTCGCCAACCGCCTCAGCGATGATTGCGGCTGAGAACGGAATGAAGGGCGAAGACAGGCGCGCATAGAGCGCAACAAGGTTGATGGCGGTGCGCACCACGACGGCGGCCCGATCCCGGTCCGTCTTGATCGCAGTCCAAGGGGCTGCGACCTGAAGATATTCATTACCCGCCACCCAAAGGGCACGAAGGTCCTGCGCAGCCTTGCGATATTCCAAGGCCTCGAGATTTTCCGTCAGAGACGCGATCTTTTCCTGCACCGATGCCAAAAGCGCTATCTCTAGCTCACCGGGCTCGCCGCCATCCGGCACGGCGCCATCCAGCTTGGTCTCGTTGAACTTCAAGATGCGATTGACGAAATTGCCGAGCACATCGGCCAGATCGCGGTTCACCGCTGACTGGAACTGCTCCCAAGTAAAGGCCGTGTCCGAGCCTTCGGGCGCATTGGCGATCAGATACCAACGCCACAGGTCTGGCGGCAAAAGATCGAGCGCCGCATCCATAAAGACGCCGCGACGGTTCGAGGTTGAGAACTTACCACCATACCAATTGAGCCAGTTAAAGGCCTTGAGCTGATCAACCAGCTTCCAAGGCTCGCCCGAACCCAGCAGGGTCGCCGGGAAACTGACCGTGTGGAAGGCGACATTGTCCTTGCCCATGAACTCAACATAGCGAACATCGTCAGCTCCGGCATCGGTACGCCACCAGCCCTTCCAGTCCCCGCCTGTCGCATCGGCCCATTCTTGGGTCGCGGCGATATATTCGATGGGGGCATCGAACCAGACATAGAAGACCTTGTTCTCAAAGCCAGGCCGCGCCACGCCGTCATGGGCCACAGGCACACCCCAGACCAGATCGCGGGTAATGCCCCGATCAATCAGGCCCTCGTCCAGATGCTTATTGGCGATGGATTTGGCCAGTTGCGGCCAGTCCTTGCGTCCATCGATCCAGGTCCGCAGCCGATCCTGCATCTTGCTTTGCAGCAGATAGAGATGGCGCGTGTCTCGCACCTCAATGTCGCGCGACCCAGAGATGGTCGAATAGGGGTTGATCAGGTCTGTTGGATCCAGCAAAGCGCCGCAGCCATCACACTGGTCGCCGCGCGCCTTTTCAAAGCTGCACTTGGGACAGGTGCCCTCGACATAGCGGTCGGGCAAGAACCGCTTATCGGCCAGCGAATAGATCATCTGATCCACTCGCTCCTCAATCAGGCCTTGGGCCTCAAGGACAGAGGCGAGATGCTGGGTAAGCTCACGGTTTTGCGGAGAGGACGACCGCCCAAACCAGTCAAAGGACAGGCCAAACCGAAGGGCGATATCCTTTTGCAGTTGGTGCTGCTCGGCGCAGTAGTCGGCCACATCCTGACCCGCCGCCGCAGCCGCCAATTCAGCCGGCGTACCGTGCTCGTCGGTCGCGCAGATGAACAAAGTTTCACGCCCCTGCGCGCGTTGAAACCGCGCAAAGACATCGGCTGGCAGCATCGATCCGGCCAGATTGCCCAGATGCTTGATGCCATTAATGTAGGGCAGAGCCGACGTGATCAGAATGCGGGACATGCAAGGGCCTCAAGCCGCCGGAGCGGCGCAACAGAAACAAGAAGCGCGTCTATAGAACCCTGCTGCCCAGACCGCAAATGTCGCCTGTTGGCGATGACGGTGATCTCAGCCTATGTTACCCCTTGAGCAGGTTCGACCTCGCATCGAAACATTAGGACAGGATGATCGCCCATGGCTGTGCAGTTGACCGTCAATGACGCCAAGCGGACCGTTTCCGCTGAGCCTGAAAAACCCCTTCTGTGGGTCCTGCGCGAAGATTTGGGCCTTCCCGGCACAAAGTTCGGTTGCGGCACGGGCCTTTGCGGGGCCTGCACCGTGATGATTGACGGCAAGACCGTCCGCGCCTGCATGACCCCGATCAGCGCCGCCGCTGGCAAACATGTCACGACCATCGAACATGTCGCGGCGACGCCCGTGGGCAAGCGGGTCAGCGACGCCTGGGTCGAACTGGACGTGCCGCAGTGCGGCTACTGCCAAGCAGGGCAAATCATGTCGGCCACCGCGCTCTTGACCGCCCAGCCCAAGCCTGACGCAGCGGCCATCGATGCAGCCATGCGCGGCAATCTCTGCCGCTGCGCCACCTATCTGCGCATCCGCAAGGCCATCCAATCGGCCGCCGACGCCGGTTCTGAAGGAGCCAAGGCATGAGCCGTTCATCAACCCTAAACCGCCGCGCCTTCCTCACCGTTGCGCTTGCCGCCGGTACAGCCGTGACCTTCACCGCCGATATGGCGCTGGCGGCGGGCACCAAGGCCAAGCCGGTCGTGCTCAATGCCTTTATCCGCATTGATGCCGATAATCGCGTGACCATCGGCTCGAAGAACCCCGAGATCGGTCAGGGCATTCGCACCATGCTGCCCATGCTGATCGCCGAAGAGCTGGATGTCGACTGGTCGCAAGTCATCGTCGAGCCGACCTTGGCCAATGAAGCCCTCTATGGCCCTCAATCGGCAGGCGGCAGTCGTTCGACCCCTGTCAACTGGATGCCTATGCGGCAGGTCGGTGCAGCGGCCCGTCAGATGCTGCTGCAAGCGGCCGCCAAGGTCTGGACAGTCGAGGCCTCAAGCCTGACCACCGCCTCTGGACAGATCCACCATAAGGCCAGCGGGCGCTCGGCCCCCTATAGCGCCTTTATCGAACAGGCGGCGGGCCAGCCCTCGCCCAGCCTCGCCAGCGTGCCTTTGAAGGCCACTTCGGACTTCAAGATCATCGGCCAATCCATCACCGGCGTCGATACTCCCGACGTCGTCAAGGGCAAGGCCGTGTTCGGGATTGATGTCAGCCTGCCAGGCATGGTCTATGCGGCGATAGAGCTTTGCCCCGTCTTTGGCGGCACGCTTGCCTCTATGAACGAGGCTGCGACCAAGGCCCTGCCCGGCATTATCGCCATTGTTCCACTCAATAGCGGCCTCATTCCTACAGGCCCCAACGATGCGGTCGCGATTGTCGCGGACAGTTGGTGGACCGCCAACAAGGCGCGCCAAACCCTCAAGGCCCAATGGAAGACCGACGGCCTGACCGGCTTTTCGACGGCGGGCTATGAACAGGCGGCTGCCGCGCTGCACAAGGGTGAGCCACAAAAGAGTCTGGTCAAGATCGGTGACGCCAGCGCAGCGATGGCGAGCGCTGCAAAAACCGTCTCCGCCCGCTACAGTTACCCCTTCATTGCCCACGCGACCCTGGAGCCTCAAAACTCTACGGCCATCTTTAGCGACGGCAAGATAGAGATCTGGGCACCGAGCCAGACCCCGGCTGCGGGAGGCGCGATGGTCGGTAAGGTCCTTGGCCTCGCGCCAGAGGCCGTCACCGTTCACATCACCAAGTCTGGTGGCGGCTTTGGACGGCGCCTGATG
>CANKPO010000030.1 GCA_947484535.1 Caulobacteraceae bacterium | reverse complement strand
TCGACCAGCTCGGTGCGGCTGATCACCCGAGCCTGATGCATCAGGACATAGTGCAGCAGCCTATATTCCAGCGAGGTCAGGCGCAGGGGCTCTCCATCGACAGAGGCTCTTGCGGCCCTCGGATCGAGCCGCAGGGCCCCACTTTGCAAGGTGGCCGTCGCATGTCCCGCCGTGCGTCGCAGCAAGGCCCGCAACCGCGCCAAAAGTTCCTCGGTGTGAAAGGGCTTGGTCAGATAGTCATCGGCACCGGCGTCAAACCCGGCCACCTTTTCGCTCCAGGCACTGCGGGCGGTGAGGATCAGGACCGGTACGGCCATGCCCTCGCGGCGCCAGCGCTCCAGCACCGACACCCCATCGATCTTGGGCAGGCCCAGATCGAGGATGACCGCATCATAGGGCTCATTGCCCCCCAGATAATGGGCCTCTTCCCCATCCGGGGCATGGTCGACCACATAGCCTGCGTCAGCGAGGGCCAATTTCAGCTGGCGTGACAGGTCCTTGTCATCTTCGGCGAGCAGGATCCGCATGGTCTATTCTCCATCAGCCCGAAGGATGGCGCCCGTTTCCGCATCGACAATATAGTCAATCCGCCGCCCGTCCTCCGCTGCCCAGCGCACGCGATAGACGGGCCGGCTGCCCGACTGCTCCATCCCCGCATCGAGCGGGCGGCCGGGCGTGCGGCGGCGGATCTGTTCCATGACGCGGCCAAGGGGAATGGCGCGGCCAGATTGCACCGCCTCGCGCGCCTCACCCTGCTGCTGACGCCAACCCGCGCCCAGCGAGTCTGGACCCGCCGCCGCCATCATGACGCCCAGCGCCGCATCCGCCAGCCCATGAGGGCGGGCCAAGGCCTCGCGCGGCACCGCCGCCAGGGCAGCGACCGCGAAAAGGACCAACAGAGGCGATGACATCCGGTTCATGGGGACGACCCTAGGCCCTAATGGCTGAATAGGACCTGAATAGACTGCACAGACTAGCTGCGACGTTTGGCGGGCTGATAGGGCCGATCCTTGCGCCAAGCCTCGGCAAACCGTTCCAGTTCGGCATCTGGCTTTTCGGGCAAGGTCACAACCAGCTTGGCCAGCAGATCCCCGCGATTGCCGCGAATATCGGACAGGCCGCGGCCCTTCAGGCGCAGCAAGGCCCCAGAATTGGCGCCGCGCGGCACGGTCAGGGTGACAGGACCATCGGGCGTCTGGGCCTGCACCTTGGCACCGAGTACCGCGTCAGGCACGCTGATGGGCAGGTCCATGACCAGACCATCGCCTTCGCGGCGAAAGAGTGGGTGGGGCCGGATGGTCAGTTCGATCAGGGCGTCGCCCGGTCCCCCGCGCCCAGCCGTGCCTTGGCCGCGCAAGCGAATGGTCTGGCCATCGACCGCGCCAACTGGAATGGAGGCGTCGATGGTCTTGCCATCGCCAAAGGCAATGCGCTTCTTGCCGCCGAAAATGGCGTCTTCCAGATCGATGTCGAGCTTGGCGCGCACATCTGCGCCCTTTGCGGCAAAGGGTCCACCATTGCCAAAGCCGCCGCCACCGTTACCGCCGCGTCCACCGCGCGATCCAAACATGTCGCCAAAGATATCGTTGAGATCGACCCCGTCAAACTGAGCCCCGCCATAGCCGCCGCCAGCTGGGCCGCGCCCGCCCGGTCCCGCGCCGCCGCCGAAGCCGCGCATCGACTCACGTCCATCAGCATCGATCTGACCGGCATCAAACTTCTTGCGCTTGGTCTCGTCGCCAATGATGTCAAAGGCGGCGGAGACACGCTTGAACCTCTCTTCCGAGGCCTTATTGCCGGGATTTTGGTCAGGGTGATGTTGTTTGGCGAGCTTATGAAAGGCACGCCTGATCTCGCTCGTCGTGGCTGAGCGCGACACTCCAAGTTCCAGATAGGGATCCTGCGCCAAGGGAAAGGCCTCGATTCAACAAAACTGCCTGCCTCAGTTAAGCCATTCCCGGCCATGCGCAAGTCATTAGTGATAAATTTACAACAGATTGATCTGCGTCGGAACACCCCACCCATAGCTGTCTGAGCCCTGCGACACGCGGATTTGGATCAGGGACCGTTCATTGACGGTGAAATCCGCCGACTGATCCGCCGCGCTATAGAGCCACCCGGTCTGATTGACCTCCAAGCTAGAGGGTCTTCACCCCTCGTAGGTGTCGTCGCCGTGATCGATCAGCAAATCGGGAGCGGGAAAATCGAGGGCGTCTTCGGTGCGCGGCAAGGACCGTTCGCTGATCGTCTTGCCGCGGATGCTCACACCGGCCTTATGGACGCTTTCGGGGTCGCCGGTGATCAAAGGGTGCCAGTCGGGCAGGCCCTTATCTTCGCTAAGACGCCGATAGGCGCAACTGAACGGCATCCAGGCCAGCTCTTCGATATTGTTCGGGGTCAGCTTGACGCAGTCCGGCACCGACTTGTGCCGCTGATCATAGTCGCTGCAGCGACAGGTCGCCGAGTCGAACAGCTTGCAGGCTACCCGGGTCGGGGTCACCTCGCCCGTCGTCTCTTCCTCAAAGCGCACAAGACAGCAGAGACCGCATCCGTCACAGAGGCTTTCCCACTCCGCAACGGTCATTTGCTTTAGCGACTTGGTTTCCCAGAACGGTTTTTTGCTCATAGCCTTAGCCCATAATTTGAATCCGCAAAAAATCCAAAATAATAATAGCTTTGGTTGTTTTTTGAAAATCGCACATTGAAAAAAATAGATGTGCGTCATTTGAGTTTGGCTCCAGACCTTCTAAGAGACCCCGTCGGCGGCCTTTAGCCCGTCCAGACCCGTTTTCCGAAATGATCCTCGGACGACACCATAGACCCTCAAGCCTAGGACATTTCCCTCTGAACGCCCGCGCCCCCATTGTTGCTCTAAAAGATGTCAATCTAGCCGATGGATCGGTCATGCTGTTTGATGGGGTTGATCTGGCCCTCGAAAGCCGCGTGCGCGCCTGTCTGGTCGGTCGCAATGGCGCGGGAAAATCGACCCTGCTGCGGATGCTGGCGGGCGAGATCTTGCCTGATGCGGGCGTTCGGGTCCTGACGCCCGGCACCAAGATGGTCATTGTCCCGCAAGAGCCGGTCGTGACCGGCGAGACCCTGCGCGACTATGCCACCCAAGGCGGCGCGCAGGACTATGAGGCGGACGCCGCCCTCGAGACCTTTGGCCTTGATCCAGAGCGGGGCACCAAGGGCCTGTCGGGCGGCGAGATCCGCCGTGCCGCTCTGGCCCGTGCCTTTGCCGAACAGCCCGACGTGCTGATGCTCGACGAGCCGACCAACCATATGGATATTTTCGCGATCCAGACACTGGAGGCCGAGCTGGCCGCCAGCCGCTGCGCCGCACTGATCGTCAGCCACGACCGCGCCTTCCTTGAGCGGGTCACTCAGCGCTGTTTCTGGCTCGAAAACCGCAAGGTCCGCCGCCTCGACAAGGGTTTTGCTGCCTTTGATGACTGGAGCGAAAAGGTCGCCGATCAAGAGGCCGACGAGGCTCGGCGCCTCGACAAGCAGATCGAGAAGGAAAATCACTGGATGCTGCGCGGCGTCACCGCCCGCCGCGCCCGCAATGAAGGGCGCCGCCGCAAGCTGGTCGCCCTGCGCGAACTGCGCAAAGAAAATATGCGCGATCAGCGCGGGCCGATGATCATGGGCGTCGATTCCGGCTCCCAGTCCGGTCAGAGGGTGATCGAGGCCAAGGGCGTGACCAAGCGCTGGGGCGAGCGGGTCATTTTCGAAAACTTCTCCACCCGGATCCAGCGCGGCGACCGGATCGCTGTGGCCGGTCCGAACGGGGCGGGCAAGACCACCTTGGTCAAGCTCTTGCTCGGCCAAATCGCTTGCGACGAGGGGTCGGTCAAGCTCGGCTCGAACCTTGAGATTCTCTATGTCGATCAGGCCCGCGTGGGGCTGAAGGAGAGCGACACCCTCTGGGACGTGATGGCCCCGGATGGCGGCGACCAGATCATGGTGCGCGGCAATCCGCGCCACATCGCCGCCTACGCCAAGGACTTCCTGTTCCGCGACAGCCAACTTCGCCAACCGGTCTCCAGCCTGTCGGGGGGCGAGCGTAACCGCCTCTTGCTGGCCAAGGCCTTGGCCACGCCCGCCAATCTGATGATCCTTGATGAGCCGACCAACGATCTAGATATGGATACGCTCGACCTCTTGGAAGACATGTTGTCGGACTATGACGGCACCTTGATCTTGGTCAGCCATGACCGCGACTTTATCGACCGTCTCGCCACCTCGACCATCGCGCTGAATGGCAGCGGCAAGATCGTTGAGACGCCGGGCGGCTGGACCGACCTTCTGGGCCAAAATCCCGGCTTCTTCGACAAGGTGCGAATCAAGATTCCGGTCAAGTCGACCCCTGCGCCCGTAGCAAAAAAGCCCGTCAAGCTGACCTATAAGGACCAGCGCCGTCTGGAAGAGCTTGATGCCCTGATCGCTAAACTACCCGGCGACATTGCCGCCCTCGAGCAAAGGCTGGAAGATCCTGGCCTGTTCGCCCGCGACCCCAAGGGCTTTGACAAGATCATGGGCAATGCGGCCCATATGAGAAAGACCCTCGCCAGCGCTGAAGAAGAATGGCTGGCGCTGGAGGAAAAACGCGAGGGACTGGCCTAAGGCTTCGCGCTAGATTGAAGACCATGACCCAGCCGCCCTCCCCTCAAACTGAGCCCTTGCCCGATGCCGTGGCGGACAACTGGGTGGACCGGTGGGCGCCAGCTTCCTTGCGGCCTTGGCTGCAGCTTGGACGGTTTGATCGACCGGCTGGCATCTGGCTTTTGCTGCTGCCCGGCTGGCAGGCCATTGCACTGGCCGGAGCCATGGCGGGCAAGGGTCCGGACCTGAAGCTGATGGTCCTCTTTGCTCTGGGCTCAGCCCTGATGCGGGCGGCGGGCTGCGCCTATAATGACATTGTCGACCGCGATTTCGATGCCAAGGTGGCACGAACGGCGGGTCGGCCCATCCCGTCGGGGCGCATCAGTGTCAAACAGGCTTGGGCCTTCACGCTGGGCTGCTGTCTCTTAAGCTTTTTCATCCTGATCAGCCTGCCGCCGGTGGCCATCGCTTTGGGCGTCGGGTCACTGGCTCTGGTCGCGGCCTATCCCTTTATGAAGCGCATCACCTGGTGGCCTCAGGCTTGGCTGGGCCTGACCTTTAACTGGGGCGTTCTGCTTGGCTTTGCAGCAGCGACCGGAGGGCTTCAGCTTCCAGCCCTTCTGCTCTATGCCAGCGGGATCTTCTGGACCCTCGGCTATGACACCATCTATGCGGTGCAGGACCTTGAGGACGACGCCCTAGCCGGGGTCAAGTCGTCGGCGCGGCGGCTCGGTGATGCGGCCCCCAAGGCGGTGATGGGCTTTTATCTGGTCGCCATCGCCCTTGCCCTTGGCAGTCTCTACACGGCGCACCTCGGCCCCTTGAGCCTACCACTACTGGCCCTGTTCGCGTTCCATCTGGTGCGCCAAGCCTGGTCGGTCAGGGTGGATGATCCCGCAGGGGCGCTGGTCCTGTTCCGCTCAAACCGCGATGCCGGATTGCTGCTCTGCGCGGCCCTGATCGCGGGGCTTTGGCACTTTGGCGTGGGCGGATAGAACAGCCATCATGATCACCGATCCGCGCGCCTTCATCCTCGGTAATACAAGGCTGCAGCATCCGCCCCATGCGCCGGAATTGATCCTGCATCTGGCCGATGAGATCACGCCGATCTGGCGCATGACCGAGGAGGCGCTGGGCGAACTGGGTCTGGCGCCGCCGTTCTGGGCCTTTGCTTGGGCAGGTGGACAGGCCATCGCTCGCTATCTGCTCGATCATCCCCATGAGGCAGCGGGCCGGACCTGCATCGATTTTGCCACGGGCTCGGGCATGGTGGCCATTGCCGCCATGAAGGCCGGAGCCACCCATGCCCTAGGCTCCGACATCGACCCCTTCTGCGCCGCTGCCGTCGAGGCCAATGCACTGGCCAATGGTGTCGAGGTCGCCTTTACCGAGCGCGATCTGTTGGACACTGCCCCGCCCCAGGTCGACCTGATCTGCGCCGGGGACATCTGCTATGAAAAACCCTTGGCTGAGCGGGTCTTGGCTTGGCTGCAAGCGGCCCATGATCAGGGTGCCCGCGTCCTGATTGGCGACCCTGGCCGCACCTATTTCCCCAAAGAGGGCCTCGTGCGGCTGGCCGACTATCAGGTCGCCACCACCCGCGAACTGGAAGACCAAGAGGTCAAACGGACGGGCGTCTGGACCTTCCCGGATTAGGGTCGTCCTCATCCTGAGCCCGTCGAAGGACGAGGATGCACCACGATCGATCCGGCGGCGTGTAAGGGTCTGGATCCCCGCCTTCGCGGGGAAAACGGGTTTAGGGTAGAAAAAAAGGCGCTCACCCAACCCTCTCCCACAGGGAGATGTTTTCTGCGTCATTGCGAGGCGTGAAACGCCGAAGCAACCCAGGGGAACATCCGATTAGGTCCGCGTCAGACCCCTGGGTTGCTTCGCTACGCTCGCAATGACGCGGAATAAAACAAGGCCCCCTTCGGCCATTCGGGCCACTTCCCCCAGAGGGGGAAGATCTTGGTTCTTAATTCTTCCCCCTCTGGGGGAAGTTCCGGCGCAGTCGGGGTTGGGGGTTGTGACACGTCCCGACACAGGCTCTAACCACCCCACACAGGAGTGACCCATGGACACCCGCGACAGTAACGGCACGATCTTGGCAGATGGTGATAATGTCACCCTGATCAAGGATCTGAAGGTTAAGGGTACCTCGGTGACGCTTAAACGCGGCACGCTGGTAAAGGGCATCCGGCTGACCGGCGACCCGGACGAGATCGAATGTCGGGTGGAAAAGGTCAAGGGTCTGGTCCTGCGCACCGAGTTCGTCAAGAAGGCTTGAAGGCCCAGCCCGCAACTGGCCCGCGACAAGGGGGGCATGTTTGTGCAATGTCACGGTTCAAGACAGTTCAGAGGCGGTTTCTATGCAGCGGCGGTTTTCCTATTTTGTCGCAGGGTCCATGGTCCTGGGCATTTTGGTTGGGTTTTTGGTCAATCAGAACATCACTGATCCTGCTCAGATCAAGTCTGTGGCTGGGGGCTTTAATGTCGTCACCGACATTTTCCTGCGCCTGATCAAGATGATTATCGCCCCTCTGGTCTTTTCCACCCTCGTGGTGGGCATCGCCCATATGGAGGATGCCGCCGCCATCGGGCGTGTCGGCGCCAAGACCATGGGCTGGTTCATCACCGCCTCGGTCGTTTCCCTGTCCATCGGCCTGATCATGGTTCACCTCATCTCGCCCGGTGTGGGCCTAAATATTCCGCTACCAGACGTGACTGCGACCAGCACGGTTGATGCCACGACCCTGTCCCTCAAGGATTTCATCACCCATCTGGTGCCCAAATCCATCGTTGAGGCCATGGCCAACAACGAGATCTTGCAGATTGTCGTCTTCTCGATCTTTGTCGGCACGGCCATCGCGTCAATCGACGACAAGGCCCCAGCGGTCCTGCAGCTTGCCGAGCAGGTGTCGCAGGTCATGCTCAAGATCACCGGCTATGTGATGCTGTTCGCCCCCTTCGCGATCTTTGCGGCCCTGGCCTCAACCGTGGCCACGCAGGGCCTGATGGTCCTTCTGAGCTATGCCAAGTTTGTTGGCGGCTTCTATCTGTCGCTTGGCGTGCTTTGGGGCCTCCTGCTGGTCGCCGCCGTCGCGGTTATCGGGGCCAGAGGCATTGGTCTTTTTTCGGCCGTCCGAGAGCCGGTCCTCCTGGCCTTCTCGACCGCCAGTTCCGAGGCCGCCTATCCGCGCACGCTCGAACAGCTCCAGAAGTTTGGCGTGTCGCGCAAGATTGCCAGCTTTGTTCTGCCGCTGGGCTATTCGTTCAATCTCGATGGCTCGATGATGTACTGCACCTTCGCGACCCTGTTCATCGCGCAGGCCTATGGGATCGAGCTGAGCATCGGCCAGCAGATCATGATGCTGCTGCTCTTGATGATCACATCGAAGGGCATTGCCGGGGTGCCGCGCGCCTCGCTGGTGGTCATTGCCGCGACCCTTGGCTATTTCAAGATCCCCGAAGCGGGCCTGCTCCTGATCCTTGCGGTCGATCACCTGCTCGATATGGGCCGCAGCGCCACCAATGTGGTCGGAAATTCGGTGGCCTCGGTCGTTGTCGCCAAGTGGGAAAATCAATTAGAGACGCCAGAGCCGGAAGCCGCCAAGAGTTAGGCGGCGACCTGATCGCCTCGCATCAGGCGTCCGGGCAGTTCGCCCGTCCATTGGCCATTTTCGAAGGTGACGATCCCGCTCTTGAGGGTCCAGCGATAGCCGTGCGCCTTTTGGAGGAGCCGGGTACCACCCGCGGGCAGGTCCTGGACAATCTCCGGCGGGCTGAGCGACAGGGCGTCCTGATCGATGACATTGATATCGGCCAGCATACCCGGCGCGAGTAGGCCCCGGTCGTGCCAGCCGACATGGACGGCATTGCGGCGCGTATAGCCATGGATGAGGGTCTCAACCGCGATCTTACGCCCAGCCCGATCGCCCTTGCTCCAGAGGCCCAGCGAGGTGGTCGGGAAGCTGCCATCGCAGATGGTGCCGCAATGGGCTCCGCCGTCGGACAGGCCATAGAGGCTGTTGGGGGCGGTCATCATGCCATAGACATCCGACAGGTCGCCTCGGGCATAGTTGATCAGGGGCTGATAGATCAGGCGGTGTCCGCCCTCCTCCAGCAAGGTGTCATAGACATGGCCCGCCACATCGATCCCCCGCGCCATGGCCTCGGCCTCTAGCGAGTTTTCGGTGCGCGGCTCGTAATCGACCGGGTCGGTCATGCGGAACATCTTGCCAAAGCCGCGCAGAATCACGGCGGTCATGCCGGGGGCATCACCGACCGCATGCTCCTTCAAGATCTGAGCGCGGACCTGCGGCTCGGCGAGCTTGAGAAGCCTTGCCTCAAGCGGCAGGCTCAAGAGGCCGCGATAGGTGGGGGTGATGAAGAACGGATTGACCGTTGCGGCAAAGGATAGGATCAGGCCCAGCGGACGGGGCGCGACCTGCATGGTGACCGGCAGACCGTCCTTGACCATCGCCTCGACCCGCTCGGAGATAAACTTCCAGCGGTCAGGTGCATCGTCGGTTTGCTGGACCGTAAAGGACAGTTTCCCGCCGCAGGCCCCGGCCAGAGTGCGGATCAGGCCCAGCTCACACTCGGCAAACTCATCATCAGGCGTCAGATAGGCGTCAGAGATCAGCTGAATGACCCCGCGACCTGCCGCCTTCAAGGCCCGCGCCGCGCCCATCAGTTCGGCTTCTGTCGCCGACAGGGTGCCGATGCTATCGCCACTGCGCGAGCGGTGGACATAGGTGCGAGAGGTGGAAAAGCCCAAGGCCCCGGCCTGCACGGCCTCGAGGATCAGGCGCTCCATCTCAGCGATCTCAGCGGTCGTTGGGACCTCAAGGTGATCGCCGCCCCGGTCGCCCATGACATAGGCCCGCAGGGCCGCATGGGGGACGTGAGCCCCGACATCGACGGCAAACCTACGCCGAGCCAGCGCATCCAGATAGTCCGGGAAGGTTTCCCAGTCCCAGGTCAGCCCTTCAGCCAGCGCCGTGCCCGGAATGTCTTCGACCCCTTCGAGCAGGGCGATCAGCCAATCATGCTTGTCCTTGCGCGCTGG
>CANKPO010000029.1 GCA_947484535.1 Caulobacteraceae bacterium | reverse complement strand
GTCGCCTTGAAGCCATCTTGGTGACCCAGCAGATGCACCCCTTGGCTACGGGCATCTTCAGCCTCGAGATCGCCCAGTGGGCCCTCGAACTGCACGTCGCCCGCATGGGGCCGGATCAAACCGGCAATGGCCCGCAAGAGGCTGGTCTTGCCTGAGCCATTGGCCCCGGTCAGGGCCACAGCCTCGCCTGCATGCACACTGAGGTTCAGCCCCTCAAACAGGAGCCGCTCGCCGCGAATAATGGCCAAGTTTTGCATGTGGACGGCGCAAATCATCCCTCTTCATAGACCAGGTTGCGGCCAGACAGAATGTCCCTTTCAGATGAATGGACGAAGGGCCCTTAGGCGAGTATGAACAGCACGCCGTGCGGGGCTTACGCGGCGCGGGGTCGGACGCTGTGTGTCCGGTCCAAGATGCGCGCGATCCTCCGCTACCGATGTTCGGACGGCACAGGACAGTCCCGGGGACGGGATCTAACGAAAGGATCTTTTCGTATGTCATCGCATGATAGCCTAAAGACTCGCCGCGACCTCGTTGTTGGCGACAAGACCTATGCCTACTACAGCCTGCCAGCCGCCGAAGCGGCGGGTCTGGCCAATGTCTCGCGACTGCCCATGTCCATGAAGGTGTTGCTGGAAAATCTTCTGCGCAACGAAGATGGCAACAGCGTCGGTGAAGCCGATCTGCGGGCCATCTCGGCCTGGATCGACAACAAGGGCAAGACCGAGCACGAGATCTCGTTCCGTCCCGCCCGCGTGCTGATGCAAGACTTTACCGGCGTTCCCGCCGTGGTCGATCTGGCCGCCATGCGCGATGCCATGACCCATCTGGGTGCCGATCCTGAAAAGATTAACCCGCTGAACCCCGTCGATCTGGTCATCGACCACTCGGTGATGGTCGACTATTTCGGCGGCGCAGACTCAGCGGCCAAGAATGTCGGACGTGAATATGAGCGCAATCTGGAGCGTTACCGCTTCCTGCGTTGGGGCTCGTCGGCCTTCAACAATTTCCGCGTCGTGCCTCCCGGGACCGGCATTTGCCATCAGGTGAACCTGGAATATCTGGCCCAGACCGTCTGGACGGCCGCTGCCGCCGATGGCGCAGAGTTGGCCTATCCTGACACGGTCGTCGGCACCGATAGCCACACCACCATGATCAATGGTCTGGCCGTTCTGGGCTGGGGCGTGGGCGGTATTGAGGCCGAAGCGGCCATGCTTGGCCAGCCGATCCCGATGCTGATCCCCGAAGTGATCGGCTTCAAGCTGACCGGCACCATGCCCGAAGGCGCGACCGCGACCGATCTGGTCCTGACCGTCACCCAGATGCTGCGCAAGAAGGGCGTCGTCGGCAAGTTCGTCGAATTCTATGGCGAAGGCGTCACCGCCTTGACCTTGGAAGACCAGGCCACCATCGCCAATATGGCCCCTGAATATGGCGCGACCTGCGGCTTCTTCCCGGTCAGCCAAGCCACCATCGACTTCCTGACCGCCACGGGCCGCACCCCTGAGCGCGTGGCACTGGTTGAGGCCTATGCCAAGGCCCAAGGCATGTGGCTCGAGCCCGGCGCAGAAGATCCCGTCTTCTCCGACACGCTCGATCTGGACCTCGGTTCGGTTCAGCCCTCGATGGCCGGTCCCAAGCGTCCGCAAGACCGGGTCCTGCTCAGCGAGTCTGCCGCAAAGTTCAAAGAGGCTCTGGCCGGTGAATTTGGCAAGCCCGGCGAGCACGTGCGCGTTGAGGTTCCCGGCGAAGGCCATGACCTTGGCAATGGCGATGTGGTCATTGCGGCCATTACCTC
Source organism: Caulobacteraceae bacterium (assembly GCA_947484535.1). GTDB lineage: Bacteria > Pseudomonadota > Alphaproteobacteria > Caulobacterales > Caulobacteraceae > CAISGS01. The sequence continues at coordinate 8,066 of CANKPO010000029.1, read as the reverse complement.
TTGCACCAACACCTCTAACCCCAGTGTCCTGATCGCGGCGGGTCTGGTGGCCAAGAAGGCCAACGAGCTGGGCCTGAAGTCCAAGCCATGGGTCAAGACCTCGCTGGCCCCCGGCTCGCAAGTGGTCACCGACTATCTGGCCAAGGCGGGCCTGACCGAGCATCTCGATGCTCTGGGCTTTAATCTGGTCGGCTATGGCTGCACCACCTGTATCGGTAATTCGGGTCCTCTGGCCGAAGCCGTGACCAAGACCATTCAGGACAGCGATCTGGTCGCCGTCTCGGTCCTGTCGGGCAATCGTAACTTCGAAGGCCGGGTCAATCCCGATACGCGCGCCAACTATCTGGCCTCGCCGCCCTTGGTGGTCGCTTATGCTCTGGCAGGCAATATGAGTATCGACCTGACGACCGAGCCCTTGGGCACCGGTTCGGACGGTCAGCCCGTGTTCCTCAAGGATGTCTGGCCAACCTCGGCTGAAATCGCCGAGATTCAGCGCGCCGTGGTCACCAACGCCCTGTTCAGCGCCCGCTATAGCGACGTCTTTAAGGGTGATGAGCACTGGCAAGGCATCGCCGTCTCTGGCGGTCAGACCTATGGCTGGGAGGATGATTCGACCTACGTCCAGAACCCGCCCTACTTCACCGATATGAGCATGACGCCCAAGCCGGTGACCGACATTGCCGAGGCCCGCATCTTGGGCATGTTCGGCGACTCCATCACCACCGACCACATTTCTCCAGCCGGTTCGATCAAGGCGTCGTCTCCTGCAGGCAAGTACCTGATCGCCAATGGTGTCGATCCCATCGACTTCAACGGCTATGGCGCACGTCGGGGCAACCATCAGGTCATGATGCGCGGCACCTTCGCCAATATCCGTATCCGTAACAAGATGACCCCGGAGATCGAAGGCGGCGTGACCAAGCACTATCCCTCGGGCGATGTGATGGCCATCTATGACGCGGCCATGCGCTATGAGGGCGAGGGGCGTCCACTGGTGATCTTTGCGGGCAAGGAATATGGCACCGGCTCGTCGCGTGACTGGGCCGCCAAGGGCACCAAGCTGCTCGGCGTTCGCGCCGTGATCGCGGAGTCCTTCGAGCGTATCCACCGCTCCAATCTGGTCGGCATGGGCGTCCTGCCCCTGCAGTTCAAGATTGATGGCTGGCAGAAGCTGAACCTGATCGGTGACGAGATCGTCTCCATCCGGGGTCTGGCCGATGTCGCGCCGCGCAAGACCTTGACGGTTGAGCTCTATCGTCCTTCCGATGGCCGGGTCGCTCGCTTCCCTGTCGTTTGCCGCATCGATACCCCGACTGAACTTGACTATTTCAAGAACGGCGGCGTTTTGAACTATGTTCTGCGCAATCTGGCCCGCGACGCAGGCTAATCCGCAGAGTTTGAGTCTAGCCCGCCGCACTGGATGATCTTTTTCCAGTGCGGCGGCGCTCCTCACGCCAAGTTGAGGGGCTTTTTGATGGAAATCTGGCTTAAGTGCAGCCCATGCGTATTTTGAGACCCTTGATCCTCGGCCTTGTTGGCCTCTTGACCTTCACGACCTCCCTTGCCGTGACCTCGGCCAGCGCCTTGGCCAAGAGCCCTGTGGTCGTGGAGCTGTTCACAAGCCAAGGCTGCTCGTCCTGCCTCAAGGCTGATGGGCTTATGGGAGAGGTAGCCGATCGCCCCGGTATCTTGGTCCTGACCTATGCGGTCGACTATTGGGACTATCTCGGCTGGCGCGACACCTTCGCCAAGGAAGACTATTCCACCCGCCAGCGCGCCTATATGAAGCGCATGAGTGGCCGCGAGGTCTATACGCCGCAGATCGTGGTCAATGGCACTGCCGAGACCGCCGCCATCCATGCCGACAAGGTCGATCAACTGATCACCACAGCGCGGCGCGCCAAGGGCTTGCCAAGTCCGCAGATCAGACAGCGCTCCGACACCCGTATCAGTGTGGGCTCCGGCCGCTTTCCAAAGGGCGGGGCCGAGGTCTGGCTCGTGCGCTATGATCCCTCTGACCAGGCGGTCGAGATCAAGCGCGGCGAGAACCGTGGTAAGACCATGGTCTATCATAATGTGGTCCGAGACCTGGTTCGGCTCGGATCTTGGACCGGTAAGCCAAGGTCCTACACCCTGCCCACGCCGGAAACCGACAGTGCCGGTGAAGGGCTTGAAAGCGTGATCCTCGTTCAAGGCGCAAGGGGCGGGCGCATGCTCGGCAGCCTGAGCCTCAAGGCACCTGAGTCAAAACCCTGATCTGCTGGGCGGTTCGGCGCTAGCCGCATGGCAAAAAATACTCTCTAATCTTTTCCAACCAGAGCCCGGCAAACGGGTGATCCTTAAGGAAGAGACGAAGATGAGCAGGATTGTGGCAAATGGCTTGGCGGGCGATCGGTTCGCAGGCGTACGAGCAGCCTTTGAGGAAAATCTCAACAATGGCGCGGACATTGGCGCGGGCTTTACCGCGACCTTGAACGGCGAGACCGTGGTTGACCTTTGGGGCGGCTTTGCCGACGAGGCCAAGAGCCGCGCCTGGGAAAAGGACACCATCGTCAATGTCTATTCCACGACCAAGACCATGACCTTCCTCGTGGCCCTGATGCTGGCCGACCGGGGCGATTTGGATTTTGATGCGCCGGTGGCCAAATACTGGCCTGAATTTGCCGCCAACGGTAAGGCCGACGTTAAGGTCAGCCACCTGATGAGCCACTCTGCGGGCCTGTCGGGCTGGAAAGAGCCGCTCGCCCCGACCGATCTTTATGATTGGGAAAAGGCCACCAGCCTTCTGGCGGCGCAGGCCCCCTATTGGACTCCGGGCACCGCCCCCGGCTATCACGCCATGACCCAAGGCTATCTGATCGGGGAGGTGGTGCGCCGCATTACCGGTCAGACCATCGGCACCTTCTTTCGCAAAGAAGTAGCCGAGCCGCTGGGCGCAGATTTCCATATTGGCATGGGGCCAGAACATGATGCCCGCGTCGCCGACCTGATCCCCCCACCCGTCGGTGGCATCACCGCAGACGGCGAGGCCAATGAACTGTCACACAATATGCAGTCCAACCCCCCGATCAATCCGCTCGCGACCCGCGACCGGGCTTGGCGCGCGGCAGAGATTCCCGCGGCAGGCGGGCAAGGCAATGCGCGCTCTGTCGCTGAGATCCACGCCATCTTGGCCAATGGTGGCATGGCCAAGGGCAAGCGCTTCCTGTCCGAAGCCGGATGCAACCGCGCTCTAGAGGTTCAGATCGAAGGCAAGGACCTGATCCTCGGCACGCCGGTGCGCTATGGCATGGGCTTTGGCCTGAAGTCCGAGATGATGCCCCTACCGCACGACCGATGCATCTATTGGGGCGGCTATGGCGGCTCACTGATCATTATCGATCTGGAGAACCACACCACCTATGCCTATGCCATGAACAAGATGGCCGCGACCACTTCGGGCGATATGCGCGCCTTTAGTCTGGTGATGGCCACCATGCAGGGCCTGATGTCCTAAAGTCCCTTGGCGGGCCTGTGAGACATCTCGCAGGCCCGTTTCGAGCAGAGGGTCTAGACCCGCAGCATCAATCCGCCGTCAACGCCCAGCGCCTGAGCCGTGACAAAGCCGCCATCGTCGGAGGCGAGGAACAGGGCAGCGCGGGCAATATCAATCGGTGCGCCCAAACGCTTCAGCGCGGCCTTCTTGGCCCAGATCTTAGCAATGTCGGGATTGGCAAAGCTGGCCGCCGTCATGCCGGTGGCAATGGCCCCGGGCAAGATGGCATTGGCGGTGACCCCATGGCGCCCAAGCTCCAGCGCGAAATTATTGATCATACCGACCACCCCGGCCTTAGAGGCCGAATAGGCGACCAGACCATTGTCGCTGAACTTGGCCATGATGCTGGCTGTCGCGATGATCCGGCCATAGGGCGAGGCGATCAGGTGCGGCACGGCTTGGCGCGTGATGCGAAAGGCGGCGCGAAGATTGACCGCCAGCACCCGGTCAAACATCTCATCGGTGGTTTCCGAGGCCGGGGCGCTGCCGCTGACACCGGCATTATTATAGACCACATCGATCTTTCCAAAGGCGCTAAGGGCCGTATCGATGATGGTCTTGGGCGCGTCATCGCCGGTAATGTCGATGCCAAGACCTTGGATATCGCCGGTAAAGCTCAGATCGGTGCCGGGCCGGTCCACAGCCAAAACCCTGGCGCCTTCAGAAGCAAAGAGCTCAGCCGTCGCGCGGCCAATGCCGGATGCGGCACCCGTAATAATGCAGGCGCGGCCTGCAAGGCGGCCAGTGGCGGTGGTGGTCATAAGGTTTCCTCCTCATTTTCAGGAGCCTCAACCGGGTCCCCTTATCTGCTCCAGACAGCATGAAGCCCGCACGGTCTGAGGGGAAGACCGTGCGGGCTCTTTATGCCGCTTTATTCGCTCTTTTCACGAAGGCCCGACAGGGGTGGGGCAACTGAGCCATTCGAGAGCCTTAAGGGCGTCGAGCGATGGAGCCCTGGGATCAGGGTGGGCTGGGGGGGCTATTCAGGGTCCGAGACCTTGGGGCTTTCCACCGTTCGACAAGGACAGGATCGCTGGGCAAACAGGCGCGTCCAAGTCGGAATTAAGGTCATTTCAAGGCGCTTTTGCTGCACCTGCGCTCAAGGCGGGTCCGGCGTGTCATTCGCGCAACGGCTTTTGACGCGGCGAAATTTATCGGTAGGCTCTGTCCATGAGTGTTGATCCTTCTGGCAGCCCGGCTGCCGCCGTCACCTTTTTTGAACGTCGCGAATTGGAGCGTCTTTTACGGCTCTATGGCCGAATGGTCGCGGCAGGAGAATGGCGAGACTATGCCATTGATGGCCTGAAGGACTATGCCCAGTTCTCGGTGTTCAAACATGCGGCAGAACAGCCGATCTATCGGATCGAAAAGCGCCCGGCTCTGGCGCGCAAGCAGGGGGCCTTTGCCGTCATTGGTCAGGGCGGCATGATCCTCAAACGGGGCCATGAGCTAGAACAGGTCCTGAAGATCTTCGACAAGGGCAAGTTCGCCGTCGTTGACTAGGTCGCAAAAGAAAAGGGCCCCAGCTTTCACCGGGGCCCTTCCTAAAGAGACTGAAGCCAGATCTAGCGACGATCGCCAAGCAGCGAGAGCAGGAACTGGAACAGGTTGATGAAGTTCAGATAGAGGCTCAGCGCACCAAAGTTGGTCGCCACGCCCATAGCCGCCTTGTCGCCGCCCATCTCATAGTAGCTCATCTTCAGGCGCTGGGTGTCGTAAGCGATCAGGCCAGAAAAGATCAGCACGCCCAGCACATTGACCATGAAGGCCATGGCCGAAGACTTCAGGAAGATATTGACGATCGAGGCCAGCATGATGCCGATCAGACCCATGATCAGGAAACTGCCCATAGCGGTCAGGTCCTTCTTGGTGGTGTAACCCACCAGGCTCAGGGCACCAAAGGCCGCAGACGTGATCAGGAAGGTCGAGACGACGGATGCGCCGGTATAGACCAGCATCACCACGCCCAAGGACGCGCCCATCAGAGAAACAATCGTCCAGTAGGTGATACCGGCTGACTTTTCCGTCGGGTTACGCAGGGCGAAGCTTGAAAACAGAATTACGGCGAGAGGGGCGAAGGACACAATCATGCCCAAGATCGTCATGCCAACCAGACGGCCCTCGACGACGCGGAACATGAGGTCCCGCACAGGGGGGAAGCTGGAGGTCAAAAATGCTAAGGCCGCCGACAATAGAAGGCCCAAGGCCACCTTGTTGTAAACGCCCAGCATGAAGGATCGCAGGCCCGTATCCACCGACATGTCGGCGTGATCCACCGGGACCGGACGCGCATAGCCGCGGTTGAGGTCGCTCATCGAGTCATAGCCCTTTTCTAACGCCCAACATTGGGCACCTCCCCTATATTGGGTGAATGACGCCGTTTCGCAAGCACCTGTGCATAACGGTTTTGTTAGATTGTCTAAAGATAACGATTGGAATTGCATCAAACGCCCGTTTGAACCAGAAAGTCAGTCGAAATCTCGCTACGGCGAGAGGGTGTTCATTCGGCGCAATGGCCTGAGGGCGGGGGAATTTGATGGACTATTCTGAACTTGGCCGCACCGGCCTTCAGGTCTCGCGCGTTTGCCTCGGCACCATGACCTGGGGCGATCAAAACACAGAGGCCGAAGGCCACGAGCAGATGGACTATGCTCTGGATGCGGGCATCAATTTCTGGGACACGGCCGAAATGTATTCGGTGCCGCCCAAGGCCGAGACCCAAGGCTCAACCGAGCGGATCATCGGCACCTGGTTCAAGGCCAGTGGCAAGCGCGACAAGGTCATTTTGGCCAGCAAGATCGCCGGTCGCAGCCCCATGAGCTGGACCCGCGAAAACGAGTCCATGACCCGCCACACCAAGGCCCAGATCGATGAGGCGGTAGAGAAGTCACTCAAGCGCCTGCAGACCGACTATATCGATCTCTATCAGATGCACTGGCCAGACCGCGCCCTGCGGGTCTTTGGCGGCATGACCTATGCCGACTATCCAATGGATTTTGAGCCCTTCGAGGACATTTTGGCCAATCTCGGTCGCCATGTCGAAAAGGGCAATATCCGCCATATTGGCGTGTCCAACGAAAGCCCTTGGGGCGTTATGCGCTTTGTTGCTGAGGCTGAGAAACATGGCCTGCCGCGCATTGCCTCGATCCAGAACGCCTATAGCCTTATCAACCGCGTGTTCGAGCTGGGCTTGGCTGAAATTGCCATGCGCGAAGATGTCGGCCTGCTGGTCTATTCCCCGCTCGGCCAAGGCTATCTGACGGGCAAGTACCAGAACGGGGCCCTGCCAGCGGGCGCACGCAAGACCCTCTATAACCGTCTTCAGCGCTATGAAGGCCCCGGGGCCGATGCGGCGATCTCGTCCTATCTGGCCCTAGCGGCGCAGCTTGGCGTCCTGCCTGAGACCTTGGCTCTGAAGTTCTGCGACAGTCGTCCTTTCGTGACCTCGACCATCATCGGCGCCTCGACCATGGCTCAGTTGAAGATCGATATTGACGCCTTCCAGATGGAATGGACCTCGGACATCGAAAAGGCCGTCGAGGCCCTTCACTATGCCCAGCCCAATCCCTGCCCCTAGGGCATGAGGCCCTTTAGCCCAGAGGCCAACATGATCCGCCTGTTCGCCGCCTTGGCCATCCCCGATGGGGTGGCCCAGAGCCTTGCCCCCAGCCAATGCGGCATTGTCGGGGCAAGGTGGCGTCCAGCGGAGGCCCTGCACGTGACCTTGCGCTTCTTTGGCGATGTGACCGAGGTCATGGCCGAAGACCTCGATGCCGAGCTGGCCAAGGTCACAAGCAAGCCCCTGACCCTGAGCCTGTCCAGCGTTGGGGCCTTTGACGAGGGCGACCGCATCACCGCCATCTGGGCAGGACTGCAAGAGAACGAGGCCTTGCGGGTTCTGGCCGGACGCTGCGAGGCTGCCGCTCGCCGGGCGGGGCTCAAGCCCGAGGGGCGCAAATTTACCCCCCACGTAACGCTCGCCTATCTGGGCCGCACCGATCCCGCCCAAGTCACCGCTTGGCTCGCCAACCATGGCGACCTCAAATCCGAACCCTTTATCGTCAGCCAGTTTGGACTCTATTCCAGTTGGCAAACCTCAGAGGGATCGCGTTACACGACTGAGCGGATCTACTGTCTGTAGACCCCCTACCCCGGCTTCGCCGGTACTTCCCCCAGAGGGGGAAGATCTTGGAACGGTAATTCTTCCCCCTATGGGGAAAGCGATGCGCAGCATCAAAGTGGGCCTTGTTTTTTTTCCCCCGCGTTCCCCGCGAAGGCGGGGACCCAGACCCTTTCACTGAGACCTGTGAAACGCCCCCTCAATAGATTTTGGAGATTGGATAGGCCTAGCCTATAATCTACCCATGCTCCCCTCCTTGCGCCAACTGCACTATCTCAAGCTTCTGGCCGAACATGGCTCCTTTAGCCGTGCTGCAGAGGCGGCCCATGTCACCCAGCCGACCCTTTCGGCGGGCATTCAAGAGCTGGAGAAGATCCTCGGCGCGCCGGTGGTGGACCGGGCAAGGTCCGG
>CANKPO010000028.1 GCA_947484535.1 Caulobacteraceae bacterium | reverse complement strand
CACATCAACCGACAGGGCAAAGAGCCCGCCCGCCTGCGGCTGCGCCTCAAGTTGCTGAAGTGTCAGTCCATCGCGCGCGCTGGTCACGAACAGGGTCTTGAGGTCAGGACCGCCGAAGCTGCAACTGGTTGGGCACTGAACAGGCATGGGGATGATCCGGTCAAGTCTGCCGTCGGGCGCATAACGCACAATGCGCCACCCGTCCCATTGCGCGTTCCACAGATAGCCCTCGCAATCGACCGCCGAGCCATCGGGCGTCGCCGCCTGCCCTCGCGTATGGGCAAAGACCTCCTGCCCGCTCAGGCCATCATCGCCGATATCGTAGCGGTAGAGGGTCTGTTCGAGGGAGTCAGCGACGTAGAGATGGTGGCCATCAAGGCTGGTGCGAAGCGTATTGGTGATGCCCCAGTCGCGAACGACCGCCCTGCCCGACCAATCTGGCTTGACCTGAAAGACCGCCCCTGACCGCTCCGCCGCCTCATTATGCATCGAGCCGAACCAGAAACTGCCGTCAGCCCCGACATTGCCGTCGTTACTGCGATTGCCCGGATGTTCGTTCGGGGTCGGATAGCGCAAGCTGAAACGCCCTGACTGTGGATCAAAAATGCCTGCCCCAGCGGCTGTCGCAGCGACAAACCCTCCTGCCCGCCGAAGGCCCAGCGCGGTAATCTGGTCGCCTGGATCAAGGCTCTCGGCCTCTCCCGTAGCAAGCTCAAACCAATGGACCTTGCGGCCCACAATATCGACCCACCATAGCCGCCCATCGCGCGGGTCCCAGCAAGGCCCCTCGCCTAGTGCGCAGCGAAGATCTGCGACGCATTGAGCCGTCATGTCAGACGCTCCAGATGATAGACGGCAATCTCTTGCGCCCGAAGGACGGGCAGAGGCAGCCCCTGATGGATCAAGGCGGTACCGGAGGCTTCAAATCCCTGACCGGTCACGGTTGATGGCACAGATTTCATGGTCCGCTGCGGATGGATCGGCGGGTTCAACAGGGTCACGCGATAGGTCGCGGCTGGATCGAGACCCGAAAGCCGCAGGGGCCCGAGCGTCGCCGTTGCTGGGGTTCCAACCTGAGCGGCACTGACCAAGGCGCCCGCCTCCCCCACGACCATCATCGCGGTCATTCCGGCATCGGGATGAGAAAGGCGCAAGGTGCGGCCGGTGTGGAGCAAGGTACGGTGCTGCTTATGGAGCCAAATGACCTGGGCCAATGCCTCACGCTCGCGCGAGGTCATGGCCCGCAGGTCCGCCTCTATGCCAAAATGCCCGAAAAAGGCCGTCCAGGCGCGAAAACCCATGGCAGTGTCGCGTGCCGTCGTATGGCTCGCACGCGGGCCGACGTGGGCGCCCATAATCTCTGGCGGAAAGAACAGGCTAAAGCTGCGCTGAATGGCTTGGCGTTCAACCGGATCGTTACAGTCGGAGGTCCAGATCCGGTCGGTGCGGCGCAAGATCTCGAAATCAGCCCGCCCGCCGCCAGAGGCGCAGGACTCGATCTCAACATGGGGATGCTTGGCCCGCAGATCATCGATCAGTCCATAGACCGCAAGGGTCTGACGATGGACCGCCGCCTTACCGCCACTGACCGGATGGGTCAGGTCGCGGTTCATGTCCCATTTCAAATAGTCGATATCATTTTCGCTCAGCAGCCGATCCAGTTGAGCGAAAATGGCGGAGCGAACCTCAGAGCGCGTGAGGTCGAGCACATATTGCCCGCGCCCCAGCGGCTGAACCCGGTCAGCAACACCCAGCACCCAATCGGGATGGGCCCGCAGAAGGTCGGACTCGGCATTAGCCATCTCTGGCTCTACCCAAAGGCCAAAGCCCATGCCCGCGGCCTTGACCTCTGCAATCAGTGGGCCAAGCCCGTTAGGATATTTGATCGGATCAGGGGTCCAATCGCCCAGACTGGTTCGGTCATCATTGCGCCCTAAGAACCAGCCATCATCGAGCACAAATCGCTCGGCACCCACGGCTGCTGCATGGCTAATCAGGTCAGACAGGACTGCTGGGTCGTGATCGAAATAGACCGCTTCCCAACTGTTGAAATGGATGGGCCTTGGCTTTCCCGACAGCCGCCCGCCCAATATCTGATGACGCACAAAGGGGTGGAACCGATCACTCAGACCGTTCAGGCCGGTGTCGGACCTTGCCGCATAGAGCGTTGGCGACTGATAGACCTCGCCAGACGCCAAGGTCATTTCGCCGGGTAAGAAAAGTTCCCCGGCCTGCATCTGGACCCGACCATCACGCAGATGCTCGACCAGCAAGCGGTGATTGCCGCTCCAGGCCAGATGGAAGCCGATTACCGCGCCATGTTGGTCGCTAAAGCCTGGCTCACCCACGACGAGCAGCGGCGGGGCATGGTGTGAGGTGCGCCCCGTCCGGTTTTCACTGGCCCAAATGCCGCCCGGAACGCGCAGCCGATAGGGCCGCCCCTCATTGGCCCAGCGCCCTTCAAAGGCCAGAAGTTCATCATGGTCTAGCGGAAGGCACCCTGCGGCGAGCCAGTCCACCGTAAGAGCTGAAGGGCCTTGATTGATCAGGCGATTGCGAAAGGAAGCGACGCCGGTCTGGGCATCCATCTCAATCTCAAGCTCGAGGCCCACCCCTGCAAGACCATCGGACAATAGAAGGCTGGCCCGATGGCCCTCGACCTCGGAGGATACGACCTGAAACTGGCTCAGGACCAGATCACCCGAACGATGGAGCTGTGACGATGGGGTGCCCAAAAAGCCCCTCGCTGCGTCGGGCACCAGGTCCAACACCTCGCCCCCATCGAGCATGCCGTGCGGAACGGGTCTTTGCGCAAGCGCGGCAATCGCCGCAAGATCGACACCTATGCCGAGGCTTGGCCCCCAATAGACCAAGGCAGGCGGTTCGCTCGCCTTGGCGCTGAACACCATCGTGTCTCCGCCCGCGTCTAGCCGAAACCGCAACCCCGTCATTGTCGAATCCGCCCTATGATCGTTTAGCGGTCAGGCTAGCCTCGCCAGCCAGTCTTGACCATCCGTCCAATAATCCGATTGACGACCGCCCCCTCAAGACCCTCAACTGACTTCAAAATATAAGAACGGGTGGGGACCATGCAGACCAACATCATCCAATGGGCCGTATTTTTCGGCCTAACCGCCCTTATGGCGGTGCTAACAGCTTGGCAAGTGTCTCGCATGGGTGGGCGGTCGAGCAATTCCAACCGCGAATATTTCCTCGCTGGCGGCAACCTAACCTGGCCCTTTATCGCAGGCTCGATCACCCTCACCAACCTGTCGACCGACCAGTTGGTGGGCATGAACGGCAATCAGATGTTGCTGCTCGCCTGGTGGGAACTGTCGGCCATTGTCGGCCTTTTGATGCTCTGTTGGATATTTCTACCGATCTATTATCGCAACAATTGCACGACCACGACCGAGCTCTTAGAGCGCAAATATGGCTCGGTGCATCTGCGAGCGGTGGTCTCGGTGCTGTTTCTGCTGGGCAACGTGTTCATCTATCTGCCGATCATGCTCTATACGGGCTCGCTGTTCCTCAAGACCATGTTCGGGATCGACATCCCCCTGATCTATATCGCAGCGGCCATGGCTGTTCTGGGCGCAGCCTATGCGATTGGCGGCGGCCTGCGCGCCGTCGCGGTCTATGACACGATCTCAGGCGTTGGCGTTTTGGGCATGGCTGCCTTGGTGGTGATCCTTGGCCTAGCCGCGATCAATTTCGATCTCTCCGGTATACCCCCCGAGCGCCTGAGCATGATTGGTGGACCGGACTCGCCCATCCCTTGGCAGACGCTACTGACCGGGATGATCTTCATCCAGATGTTCTATTGGAGCACCAATCAGACCATCACCCAGCGCGCCATGGCCGCGCCCAATCTGAAAGAGGGTCAAAAGGGCGTTATGGCCGCCGCCGTCATTCGTCTGATCTTCATCCCCGCCATTGTCGTGGTGCCCGGTGTGGTAGCCTTCAAACTGTTCGGTGACGCTGGGGACGCGACCTATGGCAAGTTGGTCGCTTTGGTCATGCCCGGTTGGCTGTCGGGTGCCTTCGCCGCCTTCATGGCCGCCGCGCTACTGACCAGTTACACCTCGGTCTTGAACTCTTCCGTCACGCTCTATGTCTGCGATCTGCACGAGAAGTTCATTGCGGAAAAGCCCGATGTGGGCCGACTGAACACCATCATTTCCATCACCTTCATGGTCCTGTCGGTGGCCTTGGTGCCGGTCTATATGGGCGCGGCCTCTATCATCAATCTGGTTCAGCAGTTGAACGGCCTATTGTCCATGCCGATCCTCTCGGCCTTCATCGTCGGGTTGATGTTCAAAAATGTAGATGGCCGCGCGGTCATAGGCGCAGTGATTTTCGGCACCCTGCTCTATGGCTTCTTCACCTTTGGCTGGACACCGGTCCACTATATCCACCTGATGTTGGTGACCTTGATCGCGTGCATTGCCTTTGCGCTCACAGTCAACCGTTTGGTCTTTGGTCGTCAGGCCAGCCTGGTCACATTCAGCCGGGGCCCAAAGAACGGAGCAGCACTATGAAGCGTCTAGTCGCCCTCACGGTTTTCATGGCCCTATTCACCGCCGTAGCGATGGCCCAGGCCGAACCCCAAGACCGATATGCCAACAACAAGGGCGTAAAGATCCACTATGTCGTCGATGGCCAAGGCCCCCTCGTCGTCCTGATCCACGGCTTTCCAGACTATTGGGCGACGTGGAAGCCGCTGATGGCGACGCTCAACAAGGCTGGCTACCGCACCGCCGCGCTGGACAACCGAGGCTATAATCTCTCCGACAAGCCTGAGGGCGAAGCGGCCTATGCCATGCCCAATCTGGTCGGGGATGTTGCCGCTGTCATTGAGGCGGAAGGCCAAAAGAACGCGATCATCGTTGGCCATGACTGGGGCGCTGCCATCTCTTGGCAGGTGGTCTTTACACGGCCCGATCTGGTCAATCGCCTGATCATCATGAGCGTACCCCACCCCGTCGGCTTTGCCCGCGAGATGGCGACCAATCTAGAGCAGCAAAAGAACAGCCAATATGCCCGCAACTTCCAGCAACCGGGCTTTGAGAAATATCTCACGCCCGAAGGGTTGGTCGGCTGGGTCAAGGATCCGGCTGAAAAGGCGCGCTATATCGAGGCCTTCAAACGCTCCAGCATCGTCGGTATGCTCAACTATTACCGCGCCAACTATCCCAAGACGCCGACTGATAAGAGCGGGCTCATGGCGGCCGATGCCCCTATGATCAGTGTCCCGGTCTTGGTCATTCACGGCATGAAGGACAAGGCCCTCAACGCGGCGGGTCACGCCGGGACGTGGGACCATGTCTCACAGGACACGACCGTTCTGATGATCCCATCGGCGGACCATTTCGTGCAGCACGACGCCGAAGCCTTGGTCAACAAGACGATCCGCAGCTGGCTCGACGATCGACGCTAAGGGTCAGTTCGGACCTTGACCCAGACCGACCGTCGCCCGCGGCCCGGCATAGGCAACATAGACCGCATCAACTGACGTCAGGAGGGGGATCTCATTGTCTTGCTCTAAGGTCGCTAGAGATGTCTGAGCCGAGGGTCGCCGCCGCTGGGCCGATCCAAACTGCATGGCATCATCCGTGCTGAGAGAGGATAGCCGAGCAACGGCTCGATTGATCGGCGTGATCGTCAAGGTTCCCGGTAGATAGTCGAAGTCATAGTTCTGGGCGGTAGCCTCACTGCCTATGATCTCATAGTCACCGACCGATGAGCGCTGCGTCGCAGAGGTTGCGAGCCTCAGGTTTGAGACCGCCGCAAGACTATCCTGATTGCGATAGCCCATGATCGTTGCGGTAAGGTCCGGGTTTAACGCGCCATATTCCCGGCTCTTACTATCCGCTTGAACCGTTAGGCGGGCCTTGGTGACGGTCAGGGTTCCGGGCAGATAGCTGAAATCATAGTTCAGGGCCGAGGCCCCAGAGGCTGTGATCTGATAGGTCCCAACATTGGAGGCTTGGGTCACAGAGGTGGCCAGCGATAGGCCCGACACGACCCCTGCCCCATCACCATTGCGATAGCCGCTGATCGCGGCGGTCAGGGCAGGATTGGCTAGGCCATATTCGCGGCTCTTGTCATCGGCTTGAACCGTCAAGATCGCCTTGGTGACGGTCAGGGTACCGGGCAGATAGCTGAAATCATAGTTGAGCGCCGAGGCCCCAGAGGCTGTGATCTGATAGGTCCCGACATTGGAGCCTTGGGTCGCGGCGGTGGCCAGCGATAGGCCGGACACGACCCCTGCCCCATCGCCATTGCGATAGCCGCTGATCGAGGCGGTGAGGCTTGGGTTGATCAGGCCATATTCACGGCTCTTATCATCGGCTTGGACGGTTAGCCGTGCCTTAGTAATGGTCAGGGTTCCGGGCAGATAGCTGAAGTCATAGTTTAGCGCTGAGGCACCAGCGCCCGTGATTTGGTAGCGGCCGACATTGGAGCCTAGGGTCGCAGAGGTGGCGAGCGATAGACCTGACACTACGTCGATCCCATCGCCATTTCGATAGCCACTAATCGCGGCGGTCAGGGCTGGATTGGCCATGCCATATTCGCGGCTCTTGTCGTCAGCAGTGACCGTCAAACGTGCCTTGGTGACGGTCAGGGTTCCGGGCAGGTAACTGAAATCATAGTTGAGCGCCGAGGCCCCAGAGGCGGTGATCCGATAGGTCCCCGCGTTGGAGCCTTGAACGGCAGCAGTGGCGAGCGATAGCCCAGAGACCAAGCCGCTCGTGTCATTGGCGCGATAGCCGCTGATCGAGGCGGTCAGGATCGGATTGGCGAGGCCATATTCGCGGCTCTTGTCGTCGGCTTGAACCGTCAAGATCGCCTTGGTGACGGTCAGGGTCCCCGGCAGATAGCTGAAATCATAGTTCAGGGCCGAGGCCCCAGAAGCCGTGATCTGATAGGTCCCGACGTTGGAACCTTGGCTCGCGACGGTGGCCAGTGACAGACCGGAAACCACACTACTCGTGTCACCATTCCGATAGCCGCTGATCGAGGCGGTCAGGGCAGGATTGGTCAGGCCATATTCACGGCTCTTGTCATCGGCTTGGACGGTCAACCGCGCCTTGGTGATGGTCAGGGTTCCGGGCAGGTAACTGAAATCATAGTTCAGCGCCGAGGCTCCAGAGGCTGTGATCTGATAGGTGCCGACATTGGAGCCTTGGGTGGCGGCGGAGGTCAGCGACAGGCCGGACACGACCCCTACCCCGTCACCATTGCGATAGCCGCTGATCGAGGCGGTCAGGGCAGGATTAGCTAGGCCATATTCACGGCTCTTGTCATCGGCCTGGACGGTTAACAGCGCCTTGGTGATGCTCAGCGTCCCCGGCAGATAGCTGAAATCATAGTTGAGCGCTGAGGCCCCCGATCCTGTGATCTGATAGGTGCCGACATTGGAGCCTTGGGTCGCAGAGGTGGCGAGCGATAGGCCCGACACCACGCCGATCCCATCGCCATTTCGATAGCCACTAATCGAGGCGGTCAGGGCTGGATTGGTCAGACCATATTCTCGGCTCTTGTCGTCGGCGCGCACCGTCAACTGAGCCTTGGTGATGGTCAGGATGCCCGGAACAAAGCTGAAATCATAGTAATAGCTCAGGGCCGCCAGTGTGCCCCTCGCAATGGCGATCTCATAGGCCCCGACATTCGAGGTGGAACTGGCCACAGTGCTCAAGGCGGGTGCGCCCGAAAAGGCCACTGCGGCCGTGTCCGTGCCATAGAGCCCTGAAAAACTATAGGCTCCGCTCAGTCTGGGAACCGCCGCCCCATAGGTCATGGACTGGTTATTGGCTTTAAAGACAAGGGTTTGTGTCGGAATCCCCGCATTGATGGTCAAGGTACCGGGCAGGAACGTAAAGTCATAGTTTGTCGCGCTCGCCCCCGACGCGATAATCGAATAGTTGCCGGACGCAGAGGAGCGGCTGGCCGAGGTCGACAGCCGCAAGCCTGAAACAACGGCTGCCGTATCCCCGTTCACATAGCCGCTGATCGATGCCGTCAGGGTCGGATTGTCGAGATTAAAGTCCCTGCGTTTGTCATCGGCCCGCACCGTCAACATGGCCTTGGTGATGGTAAAGGTCGCCGGTACGAAATCGAAGCTGTAATAGTTTTTCAAGGTCGCCAAGGTGCCGCGCGCGACGGTGATGGCATAGGCCCCGACATTGGCGATGGATGAGGCCGTCGTGCTGATGGTCGGCGCACCCGTAAAGGCGGCGCTGTCGGTCCCGAACAGACGCCCGGCGCGGGAATAGGTCAGGCCCGGCGGCGTCGCGCCATAGGTCATGGTCTTGTTGTCGGCGGTGAAGGTGAAGACCTCATACGGCGAGATATTTCGCCGCGCCGCCGTGATCTTGCTAAAGTTCGTCCCCATGCCGATAAAATCGCCATAGCTGGAATGGGTCTTGCCGGTGCCGAGCCTCAGCTCGAGATTGACGGTGCCGGTCCCGGCATTGATTGACCCGTTGGTGCCAAAGGTGATGTTGGCCTGCCCGTCCTCCCGCTGGGCGTCAATCACGCCATTGGCCAATAGATCATTGGCAATCAGGGTGACATTGCCATTGTCGCTGGTGATCGGCTGATTGATCGTGATCGAGCGGCCGGCCTGCAGGGTCAGGTCGCCGCCATTGCCGCTGGGATTATCCACCGTCAGGGCGGAATTGACGGTGATGTCATTGCTGGCCTGCAGCACGAGGCTGGTGCCCGTATCCAATACCCGCTTCACGGCGGCCGTAGAGATGGTGAAATCTAGACTCGGTGCCCGGTCATAGGTCAGGGCATTGAGATTGGTCAGCCCCACATAGACCCGGCCAGAGCCGCCTTCAGCAACAGACGAGGCGATGAAGGAGTCGTTATTCAAATTGAGAATGCTGAATTGGACCATGTTGGGTTCGCCAACGATAGAGTTCTCCGCCGACACTCTCCCGCTAAAGGAGGCAGAACCGTCCAGATAGGTCATGGCACCCGCATGGATACCTCTGCCAGCAAGATCGTCCCAGTAGGGACTCATAGCAACATATCGACCGTCGGACAGAATTCGCGAGCCTCCTGCGCCAACACGGTCATTCGGGGTTGAACCCACCAAGGAGTTGGCGGCACTGACAAGGCCAACCGTTCCTGTCGATCCGTTGCCCCAAGTGACGGCCCCTTCTTGGCTGCCATTGCTAAACCCAAAAAAACTACTGCTAATAACGTAGTTTCCATTAGGCAATGCAGAGACACCCTGATTCCCAATATTGTCGTTTTCATAGGTTCCAATCAGCGAGTTCGATTGACTAATGACGCCAGAAGTGATGGCGTTTCCATTTCCCCAAGTTACCGCACCAACATTTCTTAATGCGCCATTATCCCATAAAGGAGCAACAATAACGTAGTTACCGTTACTCAAAACTTTTAACTCATAAAGACCACCCGACATGTCAAATGGAGTGCCTCCGACAATCGAGTTCGCTGCACTGACTAAGCCAACCACTCCGGATGATCCACTTCCCCAGGTCACCGCGCCGGCACTGTTATTCCAATAGGATGATCTAACAATATAGTTGTTGGAGCCAACAGGCTGAACACCGTCCCGGCCCACACGATCATCTGAAACGTTTCCGACAAGCGAGTTGCTGGTACTGATGACACCCGCCGTCGGCGCTATACCAATCGCCCAGGTAACCGCTCCCAATCTGGTGCCCAGACCGCCGCCCCATTCCGAGCTCGAAACGACATAGTTGCCATTTCCGAGCACCTTGACGCCATTCAAGCCAACCTTGTCGTCCACAGTTGACCCGACAAGGGAGTTAGAACTGGTCACTCTTCCGGTGAGACGCGTGCCCGCACCGCTGCCATCGCCCCATGTCACCGCCCCGGCTTTGGT
>CANKPO010000027.1 GCA_947484535.1 Caulobacteraceae bacterium | reverse complement strand
TCCGGTCGGTGCCACCTGCCCCTTACCGACAATGACCAGATCCACCCCATCCGGGGCCTGGCGATCATTGATGGCGAAGATATTGTCGCTGTTGGCCGCATAGACCGACACAGACATATAGTCCGACGCCTTTGCCGCCTTCACCCGCACCGGCCCCTTGGACAGATCAAAGGCGCATGACGCATAGGCGAGGTCTGGCGACGGGCGCACGATGGCGCGTGACGCCTCGGTCGTGCGCGGCGGATAGATCATCTGATTGACCATCGCCCCCTCCGCACTCAGCCGCTTGAAGGCCACCGCCATCAAAAGGTTGGGTGCCGAAAGGATCACCGCCAGATGGACCACCACCGCCGAGACCAGCACAATTACCAAGGATTTGATCAGGGGCTTCATGCGGGCACACTCGGGCAGGACACGGTCTTGAGGGTGGGAAAGACGATAGAGTTAAAGTCTTCGCGCGCCCCGTCTTGCGGGTTATAAAGCCGGATCGTTAGGGCATAGTTCCCAGCATTTTTTGATGATATCCAATGGATTGCATCACCCTTTTGCGGAGACACTTGAACGTTCCAGTGCCCCTGATCGTCAGGCTTGGCGAAGGTGGCCACACGGGTCGCATCCGCCGATTGGGCATCATCGCCATTGACCGGCAGATAGTTGTCCGCCGCATAGATTGTGATCGACCACCACCGTGCAGGCTGGGGACCACCCTCAAGCTGATAGGTACAGTCTGCCCGCAAGGGCTTGCCCGCCTCATCGGTCGTGCGGTTGAAATAGAGCGTTTCGGCCTGAGTTAGCGCCAGTAACCCTGCCCGAGCGACCAGCGCTCTCGTATAGGGATCAGCGCTCTTGTCCCCGCTGACGTGACTGCCGACCCAGCCCTGAACCGTCTCCTTGCCGATATTCATACCCTGATTGAGCATGTAGAGGGCGGAACCCACGCCCAGTCCGGCACCGATCAATATCAGTCCCCCCAACTTCAAGGCCGCCCTCACGGATTAGCCCTCTTCGGCGACAGGTCTTGCAAGGAAGTCATGGCGGCGGCGCTCCAGAGCTTTATAAGTGAACCAACGATAGGCGACCCAACGCCCGCTCAGCAATGGGCAAGGTGCGCTAAGTCCACAAGGAAAGACCCTAGGATGAACCTTGACCTCAATGATCGCGTGATTTTCGTGGCGGGTGCCAGCCGTGGCATTGGCCTTGGCATTGTTGAGGCCTGCCTGGCCGATGGCGCGAAGGTCGCCATGACGGCGCGAGGCGTTGAGGCTCTAGAGGCAACCCATAGCCGCCTCGCCGGGATCTATGGTGCCGACAAGCTCTGGTCGATGGCCGGGGATATGCGCGACGCTGAAACGATCAACGAGGCGGTGGACCGCGTAGAGGCCGAGTTTGGACCGGTCTTTGGTGCGGTGGCCAATGTTGGCCTCCATCCCTGCCCGCTAGGCTTCGAGGTCGATGACGCGACTTGGGATGCTGGCTTCTCACAGAACCTCGACAGCGCCTATCGTCTGGCCCGCAAGGTGCTTGGTCCGATGACAGCGCGCGGTGAGGGTTCAGTGCTGTTGATCAGCTCGATCGCCGGTCTCGGCGCACTGGGCACGCCCCTGACCTATGGCACCGCCAAGGCGGGGATGAACCATATGGCCAAGGAACTGGCGCGGATCACCGGCCCCAGCGGCGTGCGGGTCAATGCCATCGCCCCCGGCAACATCATCTTCCCGGATGGGGAATGGGAGGAACGGGCCAATGGCTCGCGCGGCGCAGCGTGGCAGCGTTGGATCGACCGCGAAGTGCCCATGAAGCGCTTTGGCAAGCCTGAGGAAATCGGCTCTGCCGCCGCCTTCTTGCTGAGCAATCGCGCCAGCTTCATCACCGGGGCCATCCTGCCCGTTGACGGTGGCCAGACGCGCTAAGGGGCCACCCGCCTAGGTTATGATCGGATCGTGATTGGCCAAAACCATTATCACGTTTACAAGCCCTGATAAGAATCCGGCGCTGTATACCGGCACTCTACAATCGCTGCCCTTGGGCGGCACCCATAAGAGGTCTTACGGCATGACGACTGCATCCCTGATCGCCCGCCCTTCTCGGCTCAAGAGCCTGATGTTGGCCGTTCTGCTGCCCTTGGCTCTGGGAGCCTGCGGCATCAACAATATCCCGACCAAGGAAGAGCAGGCCAAGGCCGCGCTCGCCGATGTTCAAACCCAATATCAGCGCCGGTCCGACCTGATCCCCAATCTGGTAGCCACGGTTCAGGGCTTTGCGCAGCAGGAGCGCAGCGTGCTGGTCGAGGTGACCCAAGCCCGCGCCTCTGCCACGCAGGTCAAGCTTGACGCCGCGACGATCACCAACCCAGAAGCCTTCGCCAAATATCAGGCCGCTCAGTCCCAGCTGTCGGGCGTTCTGGGCCGGTTGATGATGATCAGCGAGAAATATCCAGACCTGAAGTCCAACGCCAACTTCTTGGCGCTTCAGTCCCAGCTCGAAGGCACCGAGAACCGCATCGCTGTCGCCCGCCGCGACTATAACGAGGCCGTTCGGGTCTATAATACCGAGCTTCGTATCTTCCCGGGCGTGATCTGGGCCTCGACCGTCCATCGGAACGCCAAGCCGATGATCGCCTTTACAGCTTCGGAAGCGGCCCAAACCGCGCCGACGGTGAACTTCGCGCCTGCCGCGCCCGCTGCCCCTGCCGTCGCTGCGCCTGCTAGCCAGTGACATTAGCCGCTCGATCCGTAGGCCGCAGCGTCTGGCCCCTCTGGGCCGGGCTGGCCATAGCGTTGGTCAGCATGGTGATGCTGGCCCTGCCTGCAGGTGCCGCACCGACCTTCCCGCCCTTGACGGGGCGAGTGGTCGACAATGCCCGCATCTTGTCTGCAGAAGGCACGCAGGCCTTGAGCGCCAAGCTCGAAGCCTTCGAGGCGGCGACCGGCCATCAGGTTGTGGTCGTCACCTTACCGACGCTGCAGGGCTATGAGATCGAGGATTACGGCTACCAACTCGGCCGGACATGGCAGATTGGCCAAAAGGGCAAGGATGATGGGGCCCTGTTCATCATCGCCCCGACCGAGCGAAAGGTGCGGATCGAGGTTGGCTATGGCCTCGAAGGGGTGATGACCGATGCCCTCAGCAACGTCATTATCCAACAGAAGGTCCTGCCGCCCTTCAAGGCCGGTGATATGGAAGCGGGCATAGTCGGCGGAACAGACGCCATCATCGCCCAGCTCTCTGCGAGCCCAGAGGAAGCCGCGGCGACCCTGAAAGCGGTCAGCAAGTCCTCGCGCCCGTCAAAATCCCAAATCGACCCGGGCGCACTGATTATGATGATCTTTGTCCTGGTCTGGGTCATGGGCGGCGTGTTTGGCCGTCGCCGTGGTGGCTTGGGCGCCCTCCTGCCTTGGATCATTCTGAGTGGCAGCCTCGGGGGCGGACGTGGCGGCAATGGCGGATTTGGCGGTGGTGGATTTGGCGGCGGAGGCGGCTCCTTCGGCGGCGGCGGATCGTCAGGGAGTTGGTAGCCATGAGCATGACACCTGAAGACCATCACAAGATCGCCGACGCGGTGGCCGATGCTGAGACCCGCACCTCGGCTGAGATTGTCTGCGTCATTACCCAAGAATGTTCCGACTATCGCGAAGTGCCTCTGGCTTGGGCGGCGGTCTTGGCCCTGATCGTGCCTGCTGCGGCCTTTGCACTGGGTCTGAACCCAGGCCTGTTGACCAGCCTGAACAATGGCTGGATGGCCGGTCATACCAGCGGCTTTAACGATGCTGTACGCCTGTCGCTGGGGGCCTATGCGGTGGCCCAGAGCCTTGTGTTTCTGCTCGTCTGGTTGACCGTTAGCCTTCCGACGGTGCGGCGCGCCATGACCCCCGCAGGCCTGCGCTATCGCCGCGTCCACGAGGCCGCCCTGCGCCAATTCGTGGCCCGCGGCATTGCCAAGACCACCGATGCCAACGGCGTCTTGATCTTTGTCTCCTTGCTTGATCGGCGGGTCGAGGTTCTGGCCGATGCGGGCGTCCATGCCGCCGTCCCGCCCGGCACGTGGGACAGGGCCGTCAGTGCCGTACGCGTAGCCATGAAGGCCCATCACCGCGCCGAAGGTCTGGTCGAGGCGGTCAAGATCTGCGGCGACGCCCTCGCCCCTGCCTTCCCGCCCGGTGCGCATAATCCCGACCAACTGCCCAACGGCGCCATCCTGATCTAGCCACCGCCAGGTGATCCGAGGCTTAACTTAGACGATCACCCGCAAGGATAGGCGTTGCGCCCATTGAGCGGCTCTGTCCCTATTGGCCGAGGCAAGCGGGGATGTGATTCTGTTGGCTTGTAGGGCAGGAGATCACAGTAATGCTGACCATGGCGCGCCTATGACCCTCTGTGCCTTCAAAGTCTGACGTCCATGTCGCAAGCCAATCCCAAGAGCCTCACTGCCGATCTGGCGGGACGATTTGCCACCATCGCGCTTGGCCATGTCACGAAAGAATATCCTCACAAGCTGGACCATGTGCTCAATGGGCCGGACGATGCGGCCACACCCAAGGCCCTGCATCCGATCTTCTATGGCAGTTTTGACTGGCATTCCTGCGTCCATGGCTACTGGCTTCTGGTCCGCACCTTGCGCCTCTTTCCCGACATGGGCCCCGCCCGTGAGGTCAATGCCCTGCTGGCCGCACAATTGACCCCGCGCAAGGTCGAGGGCGAGCTTGCCTATCTGACGAGGCCCTTTAGCGCGGGCTTTGAGCGGCCCTATGGCTGGGCCTGGCTATTCATGCTGCAGGCTGAATTGATGCAGTTGGACACGGTCCAAGGCCGCGACTGGAGCGCCGCCCTCGCCCCCCTGACCGCCGCCTTCCGCAGCAGGATGATCGCCCACCTGCCCAAGATGACCTACCCGGTCCGGGCGGGCACCCATAACAATACCGCCTTCGCCGTGGCGCTTGGCCTCGACTATGCGCGCGTGGCCAAGGACACCGCCCTGTCCCAAGCCTTGCGCACCAAGGCCATGGACCTATTCCTTGGGGATGAGAACTGCCCTGCTTGGGAGCCAAGCGGCGAGGATTTTCTGTCCCCCGCCCTGATGGAGGCCGAGGCCATGAGGCGCGTCCTGCCCGCCGCCCAATATAGCCTCTGGCTCGACCGCTTCTTGCCGGGTCTCGCCACCAAGACGCCCGCCACCCTCTTCCAACCGGCCTATGTCAGCGACCGCACCGATGGCAAGATCGCCCATCTGGACGGATTGAACCTCAGCCGGGCCTGGTGCTGGCGCGGTATAGCCAGCGCCATCGATCCCGCCGACAAGGCCCGCAGCGCCAGCCGCACCCACGCCTTCGCCGCCGCTGACCGACACCTCGCCGCAGGCCTGCCCGAGATCGCAGGCGACTATATGGGCGAACATTGGCTGGCCAGTTTCGCCCTTCTGGCCCTCAGCCCACCGTCCGAAACACCCTCAAACGGATAAATCGTACAGAACCACAGCAATTCGTCCCCGCGTACCTTGCTGCATCCCCCAGATTTTTGTACCAACGCATCAACGGAGACGTGCCCGAGAGGCCGAAGGGACTCGTTTGCTAAATGAGCGTACCCCAAAAGGGTACCGTGGGTTCGAATCCCACCGTCTCCGCCACCCCAACTCTCACCATTGACCACTGAAGCTTTTTCAAACCTCAATTTTCATATAAAAAACAGTATTTTATCGCTTACTACATCGAAGGTCGCTCACTGAAGCATCTGGACGATCACCGAAAAGTACCCCTGAAGTGGTGGGTAAAGTGGTGGGTTCAATTGTCATGCTAACAAATCTCGAGATAATAAACGCCAAAACGGGGATGCATGCCGACGGGCAGAGACGAAATGATAGTCGGTTTTAATTATCGGGCGTAATCTATCGACACATCGGCGGGATTTGCGGACCGAAAAGAGGAACCCGGTTTCAAATGAACGATCTTCGAACAGCCTATGAGCAGACCCGTTATCCCGCTTACGTCCATCCCCTAACCCATCCCTCGCGACTGGCTGCTGCCGCTGCCATCTTAGGCCACTCAGCACCAGACCCAACCCGCGCGCGCGTCCTCGACATCGGCTGCGGCTCTGGCACCAATCTTATGGCCATGGCGGCAAGCCTTCCAGGCGCCAGCTTCCACGGCATCGACTTTTCCTCGCCCGATATTGCCAGCGCTCAAGCCTTGGCTGAGGAGTCCGGCTTGGGCAATATTGAGTTCGAAACCGCCGATCTGATGAGTTGGGAGCCTTCCGGTACCTACGATTATGTGATCGCCTATGGTCTATTTTCCTGGGTGCCTGACGAGGTGAAAGACCGGCTGCTTGGGTTGATTGCAGAGGTTCTAGCGCCGGGCGGGTTGGCGGCTGTGAGTTACGCGGTTTATCCTGGAGCCAAAGCCGACGAAGGGCTTCGTGACCTTTTGATGGCCGGTGATCCGAAAACGGGAGATAGCGGTGAACGTGCTAGCGCCGCTGTTAACGTCCTTAGCCTGCTGGAGCGTGCGTGGGGCCGGTCAGCGGACACGGCCATGGCGACCTATATGGCCCAAAGAGCCAGCGCCATGCGCTCGAAAACACCCGAATACCTCTCGCTTGACCACTTGGGCATCGTCCGCGACCCCTGTTACCTGACACAGTTTACAGATTGGTCTTGGGAGCACGGCCTTTCCTATCTTGGCGATGCTGATCTTGCCAATTGCCTGCTTGCGTCTCTTCCGGCCGCAACGGCCGCAGAGATCGCCGCGATGGCCCTTGGGCCGATCGAACAGACCCAGCTTGTCGACTACATTACGCAAACGACCTTTCGCACCAGCCTCCTCTTAAAAGGCGCCTCGAAAGCAATGACGGGCTATAATCCTGAAGCCATCGTGAACCTGTCGTTCCGTACCAAATTGAAGCCCGTCAGATCCACGGCGTCGAAATCGCGGTTCAAGGATGAATTTGGACGCGATATCACCCTTACGGGCACAATCAGACGGATCGTTGACTATTTGGCCCGCCACCCCCACGAGTTTGTTCCGCTCTCACAGGTCGTTGCTGCAGTCGAGGCTGAAACCGGATCGATCCTGGGCGCGGCTGAACACTCACAGCTTAATATCGATCTCCTCAGCATGGTTGCGACACGCCTGATAGACGTATCTGCCCAACCAATCCGCCTAAACGAGACGGTCTCGGTTAATCCACAGCTGACTCCGTTGAACCGGCTACTGGCTCGCGAGCGCGGACTTGTCGTATCAATGTGTCATGAACCGGTCAGCCTCACGCCTGAACAGCAAAAGCTGACGGCTTTGCTGGATGGGAGCCGCACACTACCAATGATCGAGGGGGCCTTTTTGAAGAGCCCTATTTCTAGCGATGTCGCGCGGCTTGTCACGGCATTGACGCAGTTTGGTTGTTAGGTTACCCCAACGCAAATCTATGATTTTTGAGTGACCGGTCAAAACGAGTAGCAAAGTGGTTTGTTATGTTTGGCGCCGCCTCACACTTGGAGGTCCACACCTTGAAACCGTCAACATCGAACCGTTTGCGTCGAAGTGGCCTGAGTTCTGGACCCACAATCTGTCTGGCAGCTGGCGCCTTGGCATGCGCCCTTGCAGGTGAGGCTCAGGCCGCCATCGTCGCAAGCGGCCCCGTCAACATTGCGGCCTCAACGGGCAATATCTCGATCGCAGGCGCGCCTCAATTTGCCCTCACCAACGTCGATTATAAGAGCACCCGTTCTATAAATCTTGTACCCGTCTCTGCAGATTTTGCCTTTGTTGGTAGTGGATCAGTGACCACGAAATTAGGCTCAGGAGAAAATATTTATAGCGGTAGAAGTTTTTCAAACAATTCCTCAAATAACGTAATTGTATCCAACACTAGTCCAAATAACTGGACCGGGTCCGGTGACGCCTATATCGGCTTTAAGTTCAGTCCATCGGTTGGACAAACTCGCTATGGGTGGGCTCACATACAATATACTGACACAGATTCTCCGACTTTGCCCTCACTAACGCTGCTTGACTACTCCTACGAGGATAGCGGCGCGGCAATAACGACGCCAGTTCCGGTTGCAGTTCCGACATTAACCCAAGGGTGGATGATCCTGTTTGGCGCGGTGCTGGCAGGCGTGGCAGCGGTCACAATTCAGCGTCGGCGCTTGGCGACCTAATTCCAGCTTCTAGACCTTGATAAAGCCTGTACCACTGGGGTGGCTGTGAAGATTATGGACTGATCCAAATACATTCTCGGCTTAGGGCCATCTGGACAAGGCGAGACGTTTTGGTGGGTGAAGTGGTAGCCTTTTTAACAATTTGAAAATTTAATATTTAATATCAAATACTTATTGCGGACACCGTCTCCGCCACCATTCAAACTATAAAAGCAGCCTTCTACAGTGCGCAGACCTTGGAAGAAGCCATAAGGCTTCAAGGATTTGTGCAGGCTAATCAGCGGGTTAATGATTTACTATGGTCCCGCTGACACGTCGGTAACCCGCATGGAAAAGCCATGCAGAGATTCTCGCGATTTTATACGCAACTTCATTTTTCTGTCGGTAATTCACCCTTCAAGGCTGTGCAGGCGTGACGAAAGCGGTACAGATCTAACTCCAGAAAAATGAATAGAGGGGTTGGTTATGAAGGGCGGATGTCATTGTGGAGCTCTACGCTACGAAACGACGGGTGAACCCATAACCCATGCCCTATGCCATTGTAGCGATTGTCGACGTCATGCTGGTGCGCCGATGGTGGGTTGGGCAATGTTTACTGACGCGCAAGTGAGCATTACCAAGGGCGCGATAAAACAATACAAATCATCCGAACATGGCCGCAGAGAGTTTTGTCCAGATTGCGGAACAGGTTTGTTCTATAAAAATGCAGAAATGTTACCCGGCATCATAGATATACAAACGGGAACGCTGGACGATCCAAACCAGCTACCCGCGAGATGCCATATTCAAACCGCAGAGCGTATTTCGTGGATGGCTGAAACTCATAAACTGCCAGAATTTGAAGGCTTTCCTCCCCAAGAGTGATCGCCACCATTTCTCGCGGGTTTGTTCTGGCGAACTCAGGCTTCCGCGAGAGCAGCTTTGCGAGCTTGGCCTGTAGAGCACCCCAACACTCGGGGGTGAAGTGGTGGGAGCGACCAAAATGCTCACAAGTCTCGGGATAATGAACACCAAGAGGACCCTCTATGAGCACCTTGTTTCCGACATCTTGGGTGCCGCGCCCGGCGGGCCTGCTTCCGTCTGACCCGACACGGTACAGCGGCCCAGCCATTGCGCGCTGGATTACCACGGCCCTTCTCGTTGTGATCACGATCCGAAGTCTGGTCCATCTGTTCTCGCCAGACGGCGGGGCCAACAGTATCGCCACGATCGACACGAGCGTTGCGGGTGGCAACAATATCATCGCCATCTTCGGCCAGTGGGGCGCCAGCCAGTTGCTGCTTGTTGGTGCCCTGTGGGTTTTGCTGCTTCGGTACCGGGGGCTGATTCCCTTTATCCTGAGCGTGCTGCTCCTAGAACCCTTCCTGCGTGGGCTCTCAGGCCACCTAAAGCCCATTTCGACGCTGGCGACCGCGCCCGGAGCGGCGCTCAACTGGTACGTCGTTCCCGTCTTGGCGGTAACGCTCTATCTCGCCCTATGTACCGCTGAGGAGCGAAAGTCTTAGGACCGTCATCGTCTCACTTTCGAACCCTAAGTCTTCTTTTTTGCGGCAACCGCCTAGGACATTGCGGCGCTCTGCCCAAATCTCGCTTCTGGTCTGAAGGGACCGGCCTTTTTGAACGCCAAGCCCTGCCCCATAACTGCAAGGCCCTTGCACGGCGAGCAAGGCCTTAACCCTAAAAATTTTTGAACCAATCACTGGATAATCGCTATTTGTCCCAGTGGGGGTCTAGAGCCTATTGTCGCGCTCAAGAATATACCCTGAGGAGCGGGCTTGGCATGCAAACATCGGCGCGGGTTGTCATTATCGGTGGCGGGATCATGGGCGCGTCGCTGCTCTATCATCTGGCCGAACTCGGCTGGACCGATT
>CANKPO010000026.1 GCA_947484535.1 Caulobacteraceae bacterium | reverse complement strand
CTCGACCCCTGTTGCCAAGGACCGCGATCGCCCGGCCATCTGATCCGCCGCACAGATGAGGCCAGCAGCCTGCGGGGTCAAGGCCCCTGTCGATCTAGGACCCGGCGCGCAGCAGATGCACGAGGCGGGCACGGGTCTCGCCATCGGCAATGCCATCGACCCGAGCGGGGCGCCAATGGCGCTGAAAGGCCTTGAGGATGACGGCCGTCTTGTCGTCAAACTGGCCGCTGGGCGCGCTGTCATAGCCAAGACGGGTTAGGCCCGCCTGAAGGGCAAAGACCCCGGCCCCCTCATCGCCAATGGTCAAGGGCGCGCCCGGAGAGGCGGGCGGCTCGACCCAAAGGCCATGGCCCGCCGCAGCAAGCCGCGCCCAAGGAAAGAGCTCGCCCGGATCATCTTTGCGGTCCGGCGCGACATCGGAATGGCCGATGATGCGCCCATCCGCGATCTCCCAGCGCCCTCTGATCTCATCGAGTAGCGCGATCAGGGCTTCGATCTGAGACTCGGGAAAGGCGCGGTAGCCGAACTCGTGCCCTGGATTGACCAGCTCAATACCGATGGAGACGGCATTGATGTCGCGCTCGCCCTTCCAAAATGAGACGCCCGCATGCCAAGCCCGGCGCTCTTCGGCGACCAGCGTAAAGATGCGGCCATCTTCCTCGATCAGATAGTGGGCTGAAACCTTGGCCTGATGGTCACACAGCCGCTCCAAAGCCGCCTGCCCGGTCTGCATGCCCGTATAGTGGAGCACGATCATATCCGGTGGCCCCTTGCGGGAATCGAAATTGGGCGTAGGACGGGCGATGGTCTCCAGGCTCACAGGCGGCTCCTCAACAGGTCGGCCAGCGACATCATGCGGTTCGGCCTCAAGGCGATGATCAAGACACCCAGCAAGGCGATCGCTGATCCGATGGCCATCCGCAGATCAAAATGGTCTTGGGTCAAAAGAACGCCAAGGCCGATGGTGAAGAGCGGCGTCATCAGGGTCAAGGGGGCGATCAGATTGGCCTCATATTTCTGGATCAGGCCGAAATAGGCGGTGTGACCCCAAACGCTGACCGCGAGGGCCGAAAAGACCAATGCACCGAGGAAGGGCCAACCGGCGTCGATCATCAGCTCGAGCTGATTATGCTCGAACAGGGCCGAAACCAGCAGGAGCGGCAGGATCGACGAGGCCCCGACCCAGGCTTGAAACTGCAAAGGCTTGATACCGTCCATCTGCTTCATCAGCACAGCGCCCAAGGACCCTAAGAAGGCCGCTGCGGCGATCAGCAACAGTCCCGTAGAGATCGGCACCCCTGTTGGGTCCCAAATCACAGTCATGGCCCCGATAAAGGTCAGGACGATGCCGATCCCCCTCCGCCAGCGGATAGTCTCACCCAAGATCATGACCGAAAGGATGGTGGTCATGGGCACACCCAACTGACTGACAATAGCGACGCCAGATGGGCTAGCTGTCTGCAATCCTAAAAAGAGAAAGACGAAATTACCGCCGCCCATCAACAGCGCGACCAGCAGCAGGCGCAACCGCGGCTTGGGCATGGGCAGGAGCCACGGCAAGACGATCAAGGCGACGAGAGCAAAACGCACCAAAGCATAGCTCATCGGCGGCACACCCATCTGGGTGATCACCACCTTGCTCAGTACGGTGTTCAGCGCCCAGAGGACGCAGATCAACACCAGAAAACCGAAATCCCGAAGAGTCATAGGTCCGAAAATGCCTCAAGCCTTGGGCGACCCACGGGGTCACCTGTGATGCGCTGTCTACACCAATTTCCGCGGCGGGTTAGACCAAATGGCGACCAAAGCCTTAGGGGGCTTGCAGTTGTTGCTTAACCCGTTCGGCCAAGGCCTTGATATCCAGCGGCTTGGGTAAAAATGTCACGCCCGTCTCGCCTTCAAGCAGGTCTGAGAACTCCGCCTCGGCATAGCCGGAGATGAACATGACGGGCGCGGACCCAAGATAGGGTCGCGCCTTCTTCAAGAGGGTCGGGCCATCAATGCCAGGCATGATCACGTCGCTGATCAAGAGGTCGATGGTTCCGGCGTGCTCTTCGGCGAGGAGCAAGGCCTCTTCGCCGTCGCAGGCCTCGATGACCTCATAGCCCCTGGCGCGGAGCAGACGGGCGGCAACGCTGCGCACGGCATCCTCGTCTTCGACAAACAGGATACGTCCCGCGCCAGAGAGGTCACGTGCCACCGCCTTAGGCTTGGCAGCTGCTGGAGCATGGGCAGGGGCACCGGCGGCAGGCACATACACGGGGAGGAAGATGCGGAAGGTCGCGCCTCGGCCGAGCCCACTATCGACATGAATCCAGCCATCAGCCTGTTTGACGATCCCATAGACGGTCGCCAGCCCTAGGCCCGTGCCCTCGCCCACCGGCTTGGTGGTAAAGAAGGGATCGAAGATTTTCGACAGGACCAGAGGCGGAATGCCTGGCCCATTGTCAGAGACCTCGATCATGGCCACCTCTGCCGTCGAGGGGCGATCCGGCGCATAGCCTAGCGCCCGGGCTTCGGTGGCACTGAGGCGTGCGGTGCGGATGCTGACGACGCCGCCGCCTTGGGCGCGGACGGCATCACGCGCATTGACGGCAAGGTTCATGACCGCCGTTTCAAGCTGGCTCTTGTCAGCCCGCACCAGCGGCAGGTTGCGGCCATAGTCGGTCTCGAGCTTGACGTCCTCACGCAGCAGGCGGCGCAAGAGGACGGAGAACTCGCTGATCAGCTCACCCAGATCGAGAATTTCGCGCTGAACCGTTTGCTTGCGCGAGAAGGCCAAGAGCTTGCGCACCAGATCGGCTGCCCGCACGCCGGTCTGGCGAATTTCGGTCAGGCCCTCATAGGACGGATCGCCGACAGGATGACGATGGAGAAGTTCGTCCAACCGTAACTGGATGGCCGTCAGCAGATTGTTAAAGTCGTGCGCGACGCCGCCCGCCAACTGACCAATGGCCTGCATCTTTTGCGACTGCGACAGCTGGAGCTCGACCTGCTTTTGCTCGGACACATCCATCAGGTAGGCAATGATCCGCCCGTCCGCCCTTGTCAGATAGAGGTGGGCAATGCCACTGGGATTGGCGGTCAGGCGAACCTCCACCGGACCGGCCTGCCCGGCGGCGATCCGTTGCTGGGCCTCCGCACGCGAGGTGGGCTCAATCAGGTCCCCAAAGCAGGTCCCCTCGGACGGGGCTCCGGTAATGGCGCTAAAGGCGGCGTTGGACTGGAGGATCTGCGCGTTTAAGGGGTCGGCGCCGTCGAGCAGGGCCGCACCAAAGGGAGCGGCTGATGCGAAGGCATCCAGTATCGCGGCCCCCTCATAGCGCCCAATAGCCGGGTCGAGCGATGGCGCGGGCAAGGCTGGAATATCAAGGCTGGCGTCGGTCAGCAGGCCCTGAGGCCCTGAAAGACGACGCGGTTCGGCCATGCCCAGACCGGTCATGCGAATGAGATAGGACCGCCGCCCCTTGGCTGAGGCCGCAAGGGTCGACACCTGAACGGGGTGATCTTCACCATCGGCGCGAACCTGTGCTGACCCCACCTCACCGCGCCGAGCGGCGGTCAGGGCGGTGAACAGGCTTGAGGCATCCTTACCGGCCTTGGGCAGGCGCGTGCCCTGCCCCAATAATAAGCGCCATGCGGGATTGGCGGCCAAGATCCGGCCATCGTCGGCAGCGACCGCCGCAGGTTCGTTCAGGGCATGAACCAGCGTTTCGCGAACCTCCGCCTCGCTGGTGTCTTCGCTTTGGCCAGAGCCTGTCGGATTGCCCGAAAAGGCGAAGAAACCGATGGAAACCACGCCGGCGAGGCCAACCAGCAAGAGGATGCCTCCGAGGCTTGAAGCCCCGGCCCTGATCGCAGGATAGGCGGCGAAGGCAACAGCACCCAAAAAGCACAGCGCCGCCAAGATCGGCACAAGCACCGAGGGTCTTGCGGGCTTAATCTGCCGATGGCTGACCGAATGGCGCGGCGTCCTATCCATCGAAAGCGCTTATCCTTCTGCCTGCAACGATCCTTCAGGCGCGTGGCTGACGGATTCAAGCCCTCATTTTCTAGACTATCTTCGAAATAGATAGGCCCAGTGCGTAGTCATCTGATTAAGACCGACGGATAAGATGCGACTTAGCGCGGCGAGGTGCGGGCGCGACTGCGGGCCTGCTTCTTGCCCATAATGAAGCCGATGACCTTGGCCACTGCCTCATACTGTTCCTTGGGGATGGTCTCATCAATCTCGACCGTGGCGAACAGTGCGCGGGCCAGAGGCGGGTCCTCGATGACTGGCACACCCGCCTCCTCGGCAACCTCACGGATTTTCAAGGCCAGCAGGTCCATACCCTTGGCCACGCACATCGGAACAGCGGTTACACCGGGCTCATAACGTAGGGCGACGGCATAGTGGGTCGGGTTCATGACCACAACGGTCGCCTTGGCCACGTCCGACATCATCCGGCGGCGCGCGCGCTGCATCCGGATCTGACGCAGGCGGGCCTTGACCTGGGGGTCACCTTCGGACTGCTTATTCTCGTCCTTGACCTCCTGCTTGCTCATCCGCATGCGCTTCATGAACCGCTGGCGCTGGATGAACCAATCGATCCCGGCCCCAAAGGTCAACATGATCAGCACCGCATAGAGCAGCCCCTGCAGGATGTCCCAGGTTAGGGGAATGATGGCGGCCGGTGCCAACTCTGCCAGTTGCGTCATCTGCATGGCGTGGGGCTGTAAGATCCACCAGGCGATGATCGCCAAGATGATGACCTTCACGAACGACTTAACGAACTGGATAAGGGCATCCGCCCCAAACAGACGCTTGAACCCTTCGAGCGGATTGAGTTTGGACAGGCCGCCTTCAAACATCTTGGACGGCGTAAACATGAAGCCTGTCTGGGCGATGTTTCCCGTGACCCCGGCGACCACTGTCACGGCAAAGATGACACCCAAGACCGGTAGCATCGACCCCACCGCCGTTTTCATGATGTTGATCGTGCCGTGACTGCTCAGATCCATCTGGTCGGGATGGGCCAAGAAGGGCAGCATGGAGGTGGCGATGGACTGCATCATCCAACCGCCTGCCCAAGCGATGGTTGCCGTTATGGCTGCGAGGGTTGCAGCTTGGGGAATGTCCATCGATTTGACGACATCGCCCTTTTCCCGCGCCTGACTAAGTTTTCGGTCGGTTGGTTCTTCTGTTTGGGACTCTGGATCCTCTGCCATGCTGCCGCGCGCCTATAGAAACACGTGCAGGAAGGCTTCATATCGCGAGATCCACACGAGCCCGATCAAGCTAATGCTTAAGGCGAGCACGGACAGGCCGATCAAGACGCTCAGGGGCGTGGCGACAAAGAAGATTTGAAACTGTGGCATGACCCTGCCAATCAGGCCTGTGGCAATATTGAACACCACAGAAAAGACGATCACCGGCGCCGCGAGCTGAACGCCCAAGGCAATCGACTGACTGACCGTATTGATCGCCAGCTTTACCGCATCGGCCATCGGAACATCTCGGGTCGGCTCGAACAGGCTGTAGGAATGGACCATCGCCGTCAGGAACTGATGATGCAGATTGGTCGCAAAGATCAGGGTCAGTCCCATCACACTCAAAAACGAGGTCACCGAGGTGCCCGGCTGAGCCTGCAAGGGATTGGCGGTCTGGGCGAAGGCCAAGGTGGTCTGGATCGAGATGATTTCCCCGGCTGTAGCCAAGGACGACATGAACAGACGCAGGATAGCGCCGAGCATGAGACCGACGATCACCTCTTTCAGAATGTGCCCCGTCAGACCTCCGACCGTGGTCGATAGGGGCGGAAGGTACGGCGCAGCAATTGGGGCCACGCAAACAGCCGTAACAAGAGCAAAGGACAGACGGATACGCGGCGAAACCGATGCTTCACCAAGCCCAGGCATCAGCATGATCATTGACGCAACGCGCGCAAAGACCAGACCGGCCACATAGACCTGTTGGGCGGTGGCGTAGCTTTCCAAGCGCTACATCCCGGCGATTCTGGCGGCGATCTTGCGCATGAAGTCACCCATCAACGCGCCCATGAACGGCAAGAACAGTAGCATGGCGACAAAGATCGCCAAGATTTTAGGGGCAAAGACGAGGGTTGCTTCTTGAATCTGAGTCAGGGCCTGAAACAGGCCGATGGCGATACCGACCACCAGGCCGACAATCATGATCGGTGCCGACATGCCAATCGCCAGCCAGATGGCATCGCGTGCCACATCGATCACTTCATTGCCATTCATAGAGGTGACCTTTCGACTCATTAAACCAGTCCTATCTTACCCCTAGTCAGGCTCGGGCCAAACGGGGTTAATAGACTGTCAACATCGCGCCAAACCTTTGCGCCGAAAGGCGTTAGATCGGCATCCGCATGATTTCTTGATAGGCAGAGATGACCTGATCGCGAACGGCCATCACGGTCTCCAAGCTCGCTTCCGCTGAGGAGATGGCGGTGACGACGTCCAGCAGCTCCGCCTTGCCTTGGACCTGCGCCTTCATCTGGGTTTCAGCATAACGAGAGGTCTCCATCACCTCGTTCATGGCATTCTTAACCAGATCACCAAACCCGCCGCCGCCCGCGAGGCCAGCCGCGGCATCGCCGCCCATTCCGCCCAAGCCTTTTCCCGCTTGGGATTGAGCGGCCGCATAGGCCTTTGCAGCAATTAGGGGAGCGACCATCTATCTGTCCTCGTCTATTTGCGTAGCAGATCGAGCGTGCGTGACTGCATCGCCCGCGCCGTTTCGATCACATTAAGATTGGCTTCATAGGCACGCTGGGCCTCACGCATATCCATGGCCTCAACCAGGGAGTCGACGTTCGGCATTTTGACATAGCCCTTGGCATCGGCTGAGGGATGGCTCGGATCATATTCGGACTTAAAGTCTCTTCTATCCGGCTCAACCTTACTCATCTGCACGCCCTGAACACCGTTGGCGAGGCGCTGAGGCTGAAAGATGGGTATCTGGCGTTGATAGGGATCGCCCCCCGCCGTCTTGGACGTCGAGTCAGCATTGGCCAGGTTCTCAGCGATGATCCGCATCCGCGCCTGCTGGGCACGCAAGGCAGAGGTCGCCACGGCCATCGCCGCGCCGGTCGAGGTCAAAGGAAATTTGGGATCTGCCATAGATTAAGCGCTCCTACCCATCAACGTCCCGGCGCCTTGGCCGCCATCCGCAACAGCCCAAGCGACTTTTGATAGAAGGTCACCGCAGCGTCATAGTTCATGCGCGCATCGGTCATCTTCATCATCTGTTCTTCCAACACGACCTTGTTGCCATCGAGTCGGGTTTCAGAATCAGGGGCATTCTGAGGCTTGCCCTGACCTCCCGTGCTCGGAACCGTGCCCTGCATGTGACTGGCATTGGTTCGAGCCGGTCCAACGGCTGCACTGGGCCCGGTCAACTGAAGACGGCCAGCGGTCGAACTTTTATCTGGAATTACAAAGGGTTTCAGATCTTTTCCGACAAATCCCGGCGAATTGATGTTCGCGACATTTTGCGAAATCAAAGTCTGACGCTGGGACAGATATCCCAAGCGGCTCTTTAATGTCGAAAATAAGGGAATTCCGTTGATGTCCATTGGCAAAAGATGAACGAACAGGGTTAATCAGGCGTTAATCAGCTTGGTTCAAATCCTAGCCCCTAGGCCATTCGTGGCCGATTCATCACGTCGGATCAGGTCAAGTCCATGGTTGAGTTCATCCGTATGTTGCTGGCCCTCGGCGTGACGCTGGCCCTGCTGGGCCTTGTGGCCGTCGGCATGCGCCGGTTTGGTCCCGACGCCTTGGCTCGGCTGCAATCGATCAAGTCCGCGCCAAAGCGGTTGGCGGTAATCGAGAGCCTGATGCTTGATCCCACACGTCGCCTTGTCCTGATCCGTGTCGATCAAGAAGAAAAGCTCCTGCTGCTCGGCGACGGCAAGATCTTGATAGAGCATCCGACAGGACCTGCCCCCCTGCCCCCTTCCACGCCTGACCAAACGGAGCCCGCGGCCTGATGCGTCCCGATTCCAGCTTCAGCCTTCAGCGCATTGGCCTCATCGCGCTCCTCACCACGCTCGTTTCGATGGCTGCGCCCGCTATCGCCGCCGCTCAGGCCTTGAACATCAATCTGGGTAGTGGCGCAGGTCTGACCGAGCGCGTGGTGCAGTTGATCGGTCTTATGACCGTCCTGTCGCTGGCCCCATCCATCGTGATCATGACCACAGCCTTTGTGCGAATTGTTGTGGTTCTGTCGCTCCTGCGTACGGCCATTGGCCTGCAGCAGAGCCCGCCCAATGC
The DNA here is from genome assembly GCA_947484535.1 of Caulobacteraceae bacterium. GTDB lineage: Bacteria > Pseudomonadota > Alphaproteobacteria > Caulobacterales > Caulobacteraceae > CAISGS01. The sequence goes on along the minus strand of CANKPO010000026.1, from coordinate 1,834 downwards.
CGTGATTGTCAGCTTGGCGCTATTCCTGACCGCCATTGTTATGGCCCCCACCTTTGAGGCCTCTTACGAGGCTGGCATCAAGCCGTTGATGGACCAGCAGATGTCCCTGCCCGATGCGTTTGACGCCTCAGCGACCCCGGTCAAGACCTTCATGCTCGGTCAGGTCGACGATAAGGACCTTGGCCTATTCATTCGCCTGTCCAAGATCGACAAGCCTGAGACCCGCGCCGATACGCCTCTGCACGTTCTGACCCCCGCCTTCATGATCAGCGAGTTGAAGCGCGCCTTCGAGATCGGCTTCTTGCTGTTCATTCCGTTCTTGGTCATCGATCTGGTGGTGGCCAGCATCTTGATGAGTATGGGCATGATGATGTTGCCGCCAGCGGTCGTATCGCTGCCGTTCAAGCTGATCTTCTTCGTGCTGGTTGACGGCTGGGGACTGGTCTGCGGCTCCCTGGTCGAGAGCTTCAATCAGGGACGAATACCGCCTCCAGGATAGGCTAGGCGGCGGGACGTGCTGGGGCCGCCGCTCTGGCGTTTCTCGACGTCAGGGGCGGAGCGCGATCCCGGAACCGCTGCTTCATCTTATCGACCCAGCCGGCGAAGATCTCATTGTCAGAAACCTTCTGAGCAAAATCAGCCGTCGTGGTGTCGCCATCGAGGCCGACCAGAGCGACCCTGAGAGCATCGGCCTGCTTGGATCCATTCACAAAAGGCGTGAAGCGCTGGTTCAATCGCGCCAGAGACACATCGTCTCCCGCCAGACTATAGCCAATTGCGGCACGCAGCAGCCGTGTCTCATCCTCGTCGGTCAAGGGCGTCGCGGTCGTCCTCCAACGCTCCCCAAGACTTCTTTCAAAGACGGGTCCGACCTGCGGCCATGCCCGTTGTCGCCAAGCGACATCACCGCGCACTTCGCTGGCGTCCGCACTCTTGTCATTTTCCAGAATTTCTAACGCTTGATCCATTCGACCGACGGCGACCAAAGCCTTGGCCTCGATGATCCGGCGCTCGGCGTTCAACGAGCTTGGCAAGACAGTCGTACGCGAACTGTTGATCGCCGCAAGGGCCTGCTCAGGCTTGCGGTTCATCAGATTGATCAGCGCCAGATCGGTGGCGACGACCGCACGCGGCACACCATCTAGACGCTCATCGGCTTGGTACTTCAACAGCTCAGCGGCCTGATCCAACAGATCGACATCGACCAAGCGCCGGGCAAGGCGGCGCACCATCAGGTCGCCATCGGCACCCATCGGGGTCAATTCTTTAAAGTCGTAGAACAGGGCGAGCGCTTGAACGGGCTCCAATCCATCGGCATCACCATCGAGGAACAGCGCCCGAAAGGCATTGCTCAACTGGCTCTGAATGGCCTGAGAATCCGGCATATCGGGCTGACGGTTGCCCGCCGAGCGCAGCACATCCAGCGCCTCTCTGTAGCGCCCCAGACTAATATAGAGTTCACCCAAGGTGCGGATGGTTTTCAATTCATTGGCATCGCCGCGCCAGCGATACCGAAGGCCATCATAGATGCCCGCAGCCGTTGGCGGCGTTATAATCCCTTGGTCAAGCTTGATCCGCGTCGCATTGAGCAGGGCTGGCGAGCTAACCTCTTCGGTCCGCGCGCGCGAAAGGGCGTCGAACATGCGCATAGCTCTCGGCGCATCCCCCGCCGCTTCGAAAATCTGGGCCTGAACCAGTAAGGTTTTAAGCCTCTCGACCATATCGACGCCGGAAATCTGGGCTCCGCGCAGGAGCGTTCGCGCGCCATCAACGTCACCCGCCGCCAATGTCGCCTCGGCATTGGCCCTGGCAAACCGCGCCTGCCAAGTCGGTG
>CANKPO010000025.1 GCA_947484535.1 Caulobacteraceae bacterium | reverse complement strand
TGGCAATTCCGGTCAGATCTGCATCGCCACCAAGCGCATGTATGTCCACAAGGACATCTATGAGCCCCTCAAGACCGCCATTGTCGACTATGCCAAGACGGTCAAGATGGGCGACGGGGCTGAGCAGGGAACCCAGTTAGGGCCCATCAATAACAAACTACAATATGAGCGGGTCCTCGACCTGATCGCGGACTCCAAGGCCAAGGGCTACAAGTTCCTGATGGGCGGCGATGTTTCGCCTGCGCCGGGCTATTTTGTACCGATCACCATCATCGACAACCCGCCTGAAAATTCCCGCATTGTCCAAGAAGAGCAGTTCGGGCCTATCCTGCCGCTCCTGTCCTTCGACACCTTGGAAGAGGCCATCGACCGGGCCAATGCCAGCCCCTATGGCCTTGGGGCTTCGATCTGGACAGCGGATGAGGCCAAGGCGCTGGATATTAGTTCGCGCATTGCCGCTGGCACGGTCTGGATCAACGAGACCCAGCACCTGTCCCCGCTCGGCGCCTTTGGTGGTCACAAACAGTCCGGTCTAGGCTCCGAAGGGGCGCTAGAAGGCCTGCTGGAATATACCAACACCCAAACTGTCTATATCAAAAAGCCCGCCGTCGCCGCCGCCCAATAGGGATAGGCGCGCAGAGGAGAGGAAAATGACCCAGCCTGTCGGTAGCCTTGCCCTTGATGGGCTGACCCTCACGCCCCTGACGCCAACCATTGGCGCAGAGGTCGGCGGCGTTGATTTACGCCATCCGCTAGAGGCTGGTCAGGTCGCGGCGATCCGGCAGGCCTTGCTGGACTGGAAGGTGCTGTTTTTCCGCGATCAGGAGATCACGACCGATCAGCATCTGGATTTTGCCCGTAATTTCGGCGGCCTAGAGGTTCACCCCTTCGCGCCGGAAAAGCCCGGCTATCCTGAGGTTCTCGCCCTGACCCACAATCGGGAAAGCCGGGGCAAGGAGAACTTCTGGCACAGTGATGTGACCTGGCGCGAACAGCCTTCGCTCGGCTCGATCCTGCGGGCCATCGAAATCCCGCCGGTTGGCGGCGACACCCTCTTTGCCGACATGTATGCCGCCTATGGCGGGCTAAGCGATGAGATCAAGGCCAAGATCGAGGGGGCCTATGCGCTTCACGACTTTGCCCACTTCCGTAAGCTCTTGGTCAAGCAAGGCAAGACGCCCGAAGAGGTCGAGGCCTTTAACAAACTCTATCCGATGATGGAGCATCCGGTCGTGCGCACCCACCCCGAGACGGGTCGCAAGGCCATCTATGTCAATGTCGCCTTCACCCAGCACATTGTCGGAATGGATAAGGCCGAAAGCGACGTGCTGCTCAAGCACCTCTATGCCCAGGCCGCGATCCCGGAATATCAGTGCCGGTTCCGCTGGCAGCCCCATTCCATCGCCTTTTGGGACAATCGCGCCAGCCAGCACTATGCCGCCTCTGACTATTGGCCCGCCGTGCGCCGGATGGAGCGGGTGACCATCCTTGGCGATCGGCCCGTTTGAGCCAAGTGGCATCGAAATCCGTGCGGATAGTCCGTAAGGGTAGTGAAATTAATACTATTTATAATGAGTCTAAACACTGCTAAGATGGTGCGTCCTTTCAGATCGAGATCCCCGTGCAAAACCACCGTCTTACAGCGACCTACCTGTCGGCCTTCCTCGGTCTAATCCTGCTTTCCGGGTGCGGCGGTGCGGATAAGGCGGTGGTCGAAGCGCCCTTGCCGACCGTCGAAATCGTTGGCTTGATGGCCCCCAATAGCGGCCAAACCCTGTCTGTGACCGGTGCCCTGCGCCGCCAGCGCGAGATGGTCCTGTCGTTCCGCATTCCCGGCGTCATAACCGCTCTCTCCGTAGATGAGGGCGATAGTGTTAAGGCCGGACAGCTCCTGGCCCGACTGGATCCCGCCGCCGTGGAGTCGCGCCTTCGCCAGACCAGTGCCGACCTCGACCGTGCCCGCAAGGATGAGGCCCGCTATGTCAAACTGGCCGATGCCGGGATTGTCAGCCGCCAAAGGGCCGAGGCCCAGAGCGCGGCGGCGACCTCGGCTCAGGCCGCCTATGATGCCGCTGCCTTTGACCGGCGCTGGGCCAATCTGGTCGCTCCGTCCAAGGGCGTGATCTTGACCCGCAATGCTCAGGCCGGAGAGGTGGTTCAACCCGGTCAAGCGGTCCTGAGCCTCGCTGACGAGGCAAGCCCTCTGGTCCTGCGCGTGCCACTGTCTGACCGTGATATTGGTAAGATCCGGCTGGGGGCTAGCGCCGCCATCACGCTTGATGCCCTACCCAATCAGACCCTGATCGGGTCGGTCAGCCGCATCGGCCAGCGCGCAGGCGCTCAGAGTGGGGCCATCGATATCGAGATTACCCTCCCCGCCACCCCCGGCCTGCGCAGCGGCCTGATCGCCAGCGCCAAGATCGAGGCTACGGGCCTATCAGCGGCCAGCGCCATGAACGCCTATCTGCGCGTTCCAGCTGAGGCCATCATGGAGGCCGACGGCAAGACCGCCCTTGTCCTGCGTTTTGATTCCAAGGACGGTATGGCCAAGCAAACTAAGGTCACATTCGGCGGCTTTGACGGTGATGACGCCCTGATCCAAGGCCTTGCGCCCGATGCTAAGGTCATCACCGCTGGGGCCGGACTGGTCGCTGATGGCCAAAAGGTCCGGGTGATTGATCGCGCCTCTATTGGCCAAGCCAAATGAGCTTCAATCCCGCCACCTTCTTTGTGCGCCGTTGGCAATTTACGCTGGTGGCCTTCGCCCTGATGGTCCTTCTGGGCCTCAATGCGCTCAGCAGCATCTCGCGCTCTGAAGATCCGCAGTTTCCCTTTCCTTTGGTGACGGTCAGGGCCGCCCTGCCCGGTGCGACACCGACAGAGATGGAACAGCTTGTCGCCAAGCCTTTGGAAGATGCCCTGAGCGGGCTCGACAATGTCAGTGAGATCCGGTCGACCAGCTTTGATGGCGGCACCGTGGTCATTGTCGAGTTTAATTGGGACGTCGACCCAGACCGAAAATATGACGAGGTGATCCGCGAGGCCAATGCCCTGCGTCCCTCCCTGCCCCAAGGCCTTGCCGTGCTTGAGGTCCGCAAGGTCGGCACCAACGAGGTATCCTTCTTCCAAGTCGCCTTGGTCAGCGACGTCTTGCCGATGAGGCGGCTGGAGAAACTCGCCCACAGCCTGCGCGATAAGGTCAATGCCGTCCCTGGCGTCAAGGAGGCCCGCTATTGGGGTGCGCCCAGCAGTGAGGTTCAGGTCGCGGTCGATTTGGCCAAGCTGGCGCAACTTCGCCTATCGCCCACCTCTGTGGCTGACGCCCTGCGCGGGGCTGGAGCCGAAGCGCCGATTGGTGCGGTCCATGCAGGAGACCGCCGCTTCAACGTCAAGTCTGGCGGCGCCTTCAAAAGTCTCGACGAGGTTGGCGCCGTCAATGTCGCCACCCTCAATGGTCAGGTTGTGCGGGTACGCGATGTGGCCGCCGTCAGTTGGGCTGAGGAAGAACCGCAGCACCTGACGCGGTTCAATGGCCACCGCGCCCTGTTCATCACGGCGACCCAGAAAGACAATACGGATGTCACCGACATTACCGATGGCGTAAAGACGGTGCTGGATGAGTTCAAGGCCAGCCTGCCGCCCGGCGTCCGGCTAGAGCCAGCCTTCTTCCAATCGGACAATGTCAAACACCGGCTGAACAATCTCTATCGCGACTTTGCCATCGCCGTGGCCCTTGTGCTGCTGACGCTTTTGCCCTTGGGGCTGCGCGCCGGAATGGTGGTGATGATCTCAATCCCCCTGTCCTTGCTGATCGGGGTCATGGTGCTGAAGCTGTTTGGCTTTAACCTCAACCAACTCTCCATTGCCGGGTTCATCCTGTCCCTTGGCCTGCTGGTCGACGATTCCATCGTGGTCACGGAAAATATCGCTCGGCGTCTGCGCGAAGGTGAGGACCGCACCACGGCGGCCATCAATGGCACGGGCCAGATTGCCCTAGCGGTTGTCGGCTGCACCGCCTGTCTGCTTCTAGCATTCTTGCCGCTCATGGCCCTTCCTGGAGGGGCTGGGGCCTATACGCGGTCCTTGCCCGTGGCCGTGTTCTGTACGGTCGGAGCGTCCTTCATCGTCTCCTTGACCGTCATTCCCTTCCTCGCCAGCCGGATGTTGCCCAAACATGAGGCCGCCGAGGGCAATCGCCTTTTGCAGGCGGTCAATAACGGTATCCAGACCTTCTATCGCCCCATTCTGCATGAGGCCCTGGCCAAGCCTTGGCGCGCGCTGGGCATCATCATGGCCATCTGCCTGCTCAGCTTCCCGATGCTTAAGGCCATCGGCTCGAGCCTCTTTCCGCCTGCGGAAACGCCTCAGTTCCTCGTCCGGATAGAACTGCCCGATGGTGCGGTTCAGGCCCGGACGGACGAGGCCTTGAAGTATGTTGAGGCCAAACTGGCCAAGGTGCCGGAAGTGGTTTGGTTTGCCTCCAACCTCGGGCGAGGAAACCCGCAGATTTTCTATAATGAGGCGCAGGGTGCCAATAGCCCCTCCTATGCCGAGGTCTTTGTTTCGCTCAAGGCGTGGAAACCGGGCAAGAGTGAGGCCGTGGTCGATGGTCTGCGCAAGGAGTTCGCCCTCTATCCGGGCACGCGCATCACGCTCAAGACCTTTAGCAACGGCCCGCCCATTGATGCCCCCATCGCGGTTCGGCTGAAGGGTGAGGACTTGCTGGTCCTCAAGGCCTTGGCCGGACGGGTCGAGAAGGCGCTGAACGACACGCCAGGCACCCGCGATGTGATCAATCCGGTGCGCATTGACCGGACCGACCTCAATCTTGGCATTGACGCCGACAAGGCCGCAGCGCTGGGCATTCCGGCTGGGCTGGCGCGCCGGGTCGTGCGCTTAGCCCTATCCGGTGAGGATGCTGCCAGGTTCCGCGACGAAGACGGCGATGACTATGCCGTCACAGTCCGCCTGCCCCTAAGCCAGACGGCGAGCGGGGGCCGCAGCGACCTGTCAGCACTGGACCAGATCTATATTCCTTCGGCTCAGGGTCAGGCGACGCCGCTGTCGGCCATTGCCAGTCCTGTGCTCCAGTCCAGCCCCTCGATGGTGGATCGCTATCAAAAGGCGCGGCAGGTCACGGTCGTCTCCTATACCCAGACCGGGGCCCTGACCTCCAAGGTCACCGAAGAGGCGCTCAAGCGGATCGAAAAAGAGGTTCCCCTGCCGCCCGGCTATAGCCTGTCGCTCGGCGGGGAGGCTGAGGCCCAATCGGAAAGCTTCTCCGGCCTTGGCGCGGCCATCACCATTGCGGTACTGGGTATCTTGGCGGTGCTGGTCCTCGAATTTGGCCGGTTCCGCAGCGCCATTGTCGTGGCTGGGATCATTCCGCTGGGTCTGTTTGGCGCGGTCACAGCCCTATGGCTGACCGGCAATTCCCTGTCCTTTACCGCGACCATCGGCATTATCGCCCTAATCGGTATCGAGATTAAGAATTCGATCCTGCTGGTCGATTTTACCGAGCAACTGCACCGAGAGGGCGTTGGACTGGCTGAGGCCATCGAGAAGGCAGGCGAGGTACGGTTCTTGCCCGTGCTCCTCACCTCGGTCACGGCCATTGGCGGGCTCTTGCCGCTGGCCTTTGAACGGTCGGGTCTCTATTCGCCTCTGGCCATTGCCATCATCGGGGGTCTGGTCTCATCAACCCTGCTGTCGCGGATCGCCACGCCGGTCATGTATTGGCTGGTGGCACGGGGCGACGAGCCTAAGACGGCGCTCGCCGCTTAGGTCGCCCCGCCTAGGTCGCCCCGCTTAGGTGGCCAAGGCCAGTAGCGGACGTTGCTGTGAGGCGCGAAGGCCCGGGAAGATGCCGCCAATCAGGCCGATGATCAGGGCCAAGGTCACGGCCTGAGTGATGATGTCTGGCCCGATCTGAAGCCTGAAGGCCACCTGGGTAAAGCCTGCGCCAAGGGTCGAGGCCGACAGCCCGTTAAAGCCCATCGCACAGATGGCAACACCGACCAAGGCCCCCAAAGCAGAGAGGACCAGAGCCTCGACCATCGTGCCGATAAAGGCGGAAAAGCCGCTAAAGCCGATGACCCGCAAGGTCGCGATCTCTGCCGCACGGCTCGAAACCGAGGCATACATGGTGTTCAGGGCGCCAGCGAGGGCTCCGATGGCCATGATGATGCCGAGGGGCCAGCCGAAATATTTGATCAACAGGCCAGACCGCTCGGCCTGATCGGCAAAATAGGTCTGCTCGCTCTGGGCCTTCAGTTGCAGGCGCTGTTCGTCCTTCACATATTTCACAAAGGCCGGCATGGCCGCTGGACTGGTCAGGCCCACGCGCGCGGTCTGGAAGGTGCTGCCGCGATTAAAGAGGCTCTGGATCACGGGCGCATCGGCCCACAGTTCAGATTCAAAGACGGTGCCGGGTGCTTCGAAAACACCAACCACCTTCCAGGTCTGGGCCCCGAAACGCAGGGTCTTGCCAAGCTCAAAGCCCGAAAATTCGCGTAAGAGGCCTGCGCCAACGACGATCTCGTTTGAGCCGGGCGCGAACATGCGGCCTTGGGTGATCTTGGCTTGAGGGCGGACCAATAGGCCGTTGGGACCAATACCGCGCAAGGGCATATTGGCCTTGGTTGCAGTGGACTTCTTGATGCCGTCAACAATCAAAACCAGTTCTGCCGAAATCAGCGGGCGGCCATCTGGACCCGCCCGAACGCCGGGGCCTTGACCCAACAGATCAATCTGTTCACGGCTGACCACGCTGTTAAGTTCCGAACCGGAGCCATCGCGCAGGGCAATGGCCACATCGGGCGCGCCAGAGCCCTTGAGCGTCTGGTTGAAGCCATTGGCCAGGGCCAAGAAGCCCAGCAGCACGGCCACCACAAGGGCGATGGAGCCAACCGTGGCCAAGGACATCCAAAGGCGTTGAGGGATGGACCGCACATTCATGGCGATCACAGAGCCGGTCTGATTGAGCAAACTCATGACTGGGGTCCTATCCGCGATTCAAGGCTTCGATGATGCTCATCCGCAAGGCCGAGAGGGCCGGGATAGCACCGGTAACCAGACCCAGACTGACGGCGAGCGCCAAGCCGGACAGGGCCACCACCGGCGACATAGACAGGTCACCAAAGCTCGATCCGACGGGCGATTTGGATAGGCCCGTCAGGATAAAGGCCGAAGTCCCCAGTCCAAGCACCGCTCCGAGGCTGGACAGGAGCACCGCCTCGCCTAGCACCATGCGCAGGACGCGGGGGCTGGAAAAGCCGAGGGTCTTCATGACCCCGATCTCTTTCGTCCGCTCCCTCATGGCCGAGACCAAGGTCGTCGAGACAATCATCAGGATGGCGGCAAAGGCAGCCGAAACCACCATGGTGACGATGAAGTTCAGATCCCCCGCCTGTTTCAAGAAGGCGCGGCTGAAGGTCTTTTCATCGACGGTCGAGGTCTCGGCCGGAGAGTTGGCAAAATTGGCGTCAATGGCCTTAGCCACCTGATCATTCTGATCGGGCGAGGCCGTCACCACCGTAATGGTGCCCACCTGATCGCGTTCAAAGGTGATGGTCTCGTTCATATAGTCATAGTGGAAATAGATGGCCGTGGTTGGGTCTGTCGGCTTGGCGCCGGTAAAGATACCGCTGATCTTCATGTCCCAACTGCGCCGACCATTGGCCTGACTATAGATGTTGGAGCTGATGGGGATGGTTTGACCCACCTTCCAGCCATAGCGGTCGGCAAGGCTCTTACCAACAATGACCCCGGTACGCTCGGTCAGGAAAGCCTGACGTTCGGCATCGGTCAGGCGCGCTTCATCTCGGAAGATCGCCATATAGGTCTCTGGATCAACGGCAAAGCCGACGAACCGGCTGGTCCTTTGGTCCTGATAATAGGCGCCGAACCAATTTTGATAGGTGACTGCCGTCACGCCCGGTATGGCCGCCACCCGATTGACATAGGCATAGGGCATGGACTGGGTGAAGTTGATCTTGTTGGAGACCACCAAACGATTGCTCGCCGAGCCGGACTCAGACGCCCGATCCAGCGCCACATTCAGGCTGGTCAAGATGCCGAAGATCAAGAAGGCCATGAAGATCGAAACCGTCAGCAGGATGGTCCGCAGCGGCTTTCGAAACAGGTTTTTCCAAACCAGATCGAAGTCGGTCATTGGGTGACCTCGGCAAAGACGCCCTTGTCCAGATGCAAGGTGCGCTTGGCAAAGCGCGCGGCCTCGGGGTCGTGGGTGACCATGACGATGGTCTTGCCCATTTCCTGATTGAGTTGCTGCAGGGTGCCGAGAATATCGTTGGCCGTGTTGCGGTCCAGATCGCCCGTTGGCTCGTCACAGAGCAGGAACTTGGGGTCAGACACGATGGCCCGAGCAATGGCCACGCGCTGTTGTTGACCGCCGGACAGCTCCTTGGGCCTATGCTTGGCGCGGTCCCAGAGCCCGACAATCTTGAGGGCCGTTTCGACATTGGCCCGGCGCTTTCCCGCCGACAGCTTGGTCAGCATCAGGGGCAGCTCGACATTTTGAGCCGCATTGAGGACCGGCATCAGATTGTAGAACTGGAAGATGAAGCCGACAGAGCGGGCGCGCCATCCGGCCAGTTGCCCCTCATTATAGCCGTCGATGCGCTCACCATCGAAATTGATCTCGCCGCTGTCGCTGCGGTCTGTGCCGCCGAGCAGGTTGAGCAAGGTGGTCTTGCCCGAGCCGGAAGGGCCCATAATGGCGACAAAATCACCCTGCTCGATGGTCAGGTTCAAGCCATCAAAGATGGTGATGCTTTCCTTGCCGCGCTTATAGGTCTTTTTGACATTCTTCAGCTGAATCAGGGCGCTCATGTCGGGGGGTCCTATCGGTCAGTCTTAAGATTTGGCGTCGAGGAAGGTGACCTTTACGGCCATCTCGGGAAGGATACGGGCGTCTTTACCGTCAAATCCGATGCGGACCCGAACGGTGGCCTTATCGCGGCTGGCGGTCGGGATCTTGGCGATCACATAGGCAGCCAGCACGGTGTCGGGATAGGCATCCATCACCGCTTCGACCTTTTGACCCTCGGAAACCCGGCCAATATAGGCCTCGTTCACATCCACCTCGATCTCGATACTGTCCATATCGACGATGGTACAGATACCGGTACGGGTGAAGCCGCCGCCTGCCGACAGGGGCGAGATGATTTCGCCAGGCTGCGCGGCCTTATCAATCACAATGCCGGTAAAGGGCGCGCGGATCTCATATCGACCAAGCTGAACACGGCTGCGATTGGCATCGGCCTGAGCGGCCACCAGCTGCGCCTGCGACAGGGCCACTTGGGTTTGCGCCACCCGCGCCTTGAGCCGTGCCGACTGAACATTGGCGTCACTAACATAGCCGGTTGAGGCGAGGGACTCATAACGGGTCAGATCGCGCTGGGCTTGCACATATTGCGCTTGGGCGGCGTCAGCGGCGGCCTGAGCCGACAGGGCCCGCGCTTGGCTGGAGGCCGCATCGACCTTGGCCAAAGACCCATCGAGAATGGCCAAGACCTGCCCCGCCTTGACAGCCTGACCCTCTTCGACGCGCACCTCAACCACCCGTCCGGTCACTTCCGAAGCGATGGTGGCGCGGGTGCGGGCGACGACATAGCCCGAAGCGGTAAGGCCACCGGGACGCACCACGCCCTTGTTGGCGCCCATGGGCGCGGCAGCAACTACCACAGGCTTGACCTTCGGCGCTGGCTTGACCACCCAGCCGAGGGTGCCGCCGATCACGAGGGCGCCAGCGACGATCCCGGCAATGAGCAGCGGCGGCATCGAAGAGCCGCCTTCAGTGTCCGCCCCTGCAGAACGATCAATGCTCAAAGAACGAAGCAGTTCGGACCTATCCACGCACAATCCACCCTAAATACAGCCATCGACCTGCCCCCACTATGGCGGGTTAGTCGCGCCTCTGCCAATTACAAATTAGCCAGACTATGCCCTACGGCAAGGTCCAGACCTTCATATGCCTAGTGTCCTAACGAGATTTAGTGGCTGCCGTCATTTGGCTTGGAACGCTGAACCGCGCGGAATGGATTTTGCGCAGCAGGGCCATCTTGTCGGCCAAGACGTCATCCTTGACCGCGACCGTCTCGCCAAAGACCATCCAGTGCGGTTGGTCAGGGGTGGATTTGGGCCATAGGGGCTCGGTCCCACCATTGGGATCGCCGGTCTTGATGAAGTTTAGCCAATAGCTTCTCATCGCCTTACCGGGATTGCCTGCCGCTAAGCTGGCAGGTGTGCGACCGCCCCACTGAAGGAGCCCTGTTTCCCCCGCATGGAAGGTGCCCGGTTGGGTCGCCCGGCGATCCGGCTCGACATAGGTGACATAGTAAAGATAGGCCGGTTGACGGCGCGACACCGACGAGACCATGGCGGCGCTGGAAAAGACATAACGCATGTCGCCAAACATTCGGCTGATGCCCCGCGCTTCGCTGACCGCAAAGTCATCGGCATAGAG
>CANKPO010000024.1 GCA_947484535.1 Caulobacteraceae bacterium | reverse complement strand
CGTTCATCAAAAACCCGACCGACCCCCGGTTCATGCCGTAGATCGGGGTCTGGGTGCCCATGGTCCGGTGCAGGGTCTCGAGCATGAAGCCGTCACCGCCCAAGGCGACGACCACTTGGGCCTCTTCAAGCGGCACATCGCCATAGCGCGCGGCGAGCCGGTCGCGGGCCTCTTGCGCTTCGGGACGGTCGCTGGCGACGAAGGCCAGGCGGCGACTGATGGGTTTGGTTCTGTTCATAGCCCGTGGACCAAGCCCGGCCTCGCTCAACTTGTCAAACCCGCGCTGCATCCAAAGCCCATTTCAGGGCCGCTTTGGCCTGAGTTGGGCTGAGATTGTCGAAGGCCCGGTCTACCGCGTGACGACCATCGCCGCCGGGCCGGTCGCCCCATAGTCGCCGAACATGGGTCAAGAGCGGCGAAAAGGTTGCGCGGTCCAACCCTATAGCCAGGCAGGCGAGGGCCAAGAGGTCGGGCGTGGGAGCATCAACCATCCGGCGCACAGCCCCCAGATCAATATCGCTCAACCGCGCCAAGGCGGCCATGAACAATGACCTTTGGTCTTCACGCAGGGCGCGGAGTACGGCACTGGGATGGAGGTTGCCGCTTGCCATCAGCTTGTCCGCCAGCCTCTGATCCATCTCGCTTTGGTCTGAGGCGATAGGCTGGGCTTTGGGGGGCAGATGAAAGCGGTTGATCAGGCTGGACTGTAGGCTGGTGCCGACCCAAGCCAACATCATCTGCGCCATCGGCGCGGTGAGCCGGGGATGCCTCGCCAAAGGTACGCGCAGGCTTGCAAATGGGCGCGAGGCTTGGACCAGACCGAACAGATCTGGGCGCGAAAGGTCGATGGCCGCGTTGGTTGCCAGTGCGGTCAGGACAAGGGGCTCGTTCTGGGCGAGGATCGCGCTAATCACTGCGGGGCCCAAGGCGGCTCGCATGGCCACGGCAATATGATGATCCAGCGTCGTGCCTGAGAGGATCTCCAACAGATCATCATCGGTGAGTAAGGGGCTGGCAGCAATGATCGGCTGGGCGATGGATAGCTCGTCCTGCGACAGTCCAACGACCAGAGCCACAGGTACCCAGTCCTTGGCGGCTAACCTTGCAGAGAGGCGTGCGCGCGTTTCGGGGTCTGCCTGGGTCACCAAAGGCATGAGAATATCATCGACGAGGGTGAGGATTTGATCGCTCTTTAAGGCCCCAACCAAAGCCGGACTTTCGATCAGCGAGATCAATGCGCCAAGCCGTCGCTCACGGTCTTTCGATGACCGAAGCTTTGCCAGCTCTGTTAAGGCCTGCGCCAGTTGCGCTAGGGTCAAGGAAACGACTCCACTTTCCGCGCCAGAGCGTTAGACACGATTAACCATATCAGAATCTTTATAGGGGGGAATCAGGACATGGGCGAGCCATTGCTTTTGGCCTTGGATCAAGGCACCACCAGCACCCGCGCCATCCTGTTTGATCGTGGCGGCAAGCCCTTGATCACCGCGAGTCGGCCGCTTCGCCAGTCCTACCCGCAAGATGGCTGGGTCGAGCATGATGCCGAAGAGATCTATGCCGCCTGCGTGGCGGTTCTGCGCGAGGCGGTTGAGACCTCTGGGCGCGATGTTGCCGACATTGCCGCCATCGGGGTGACCAATCAGCGCGAGACGGTGGTGATCTGGGACAAGGAGACGGGCCGTCCCATCCATCCTGCCATTGTTTGGCAAGACCGGCGCACCGCCTCGGTCTGTGACGCCCTGCGAGACGCAGGACACGAGCCTGAGGTCTCGCAGATTACCGGCCTGCTGCTCGATCCCTATTTTTCGGGTACCAAGATTGCGTGGATGCTCGATGCGGTGCCCGGCGCACGGGAGCGAGCGGCGGCAGGCCAGCTTCTGGCCGGGACGATGGACAGTTGGGTTGTCTGGCGGCTGACCGGCGGCGCGGTCCACGCGACCGATGCGACCAATGCCTCGCGCACGCTGCTGTTTGATCTGGAACGTCAAGACTGGTCGGCGCAGATGCTGGCCCTTCTGAATGTGCCCAAGGTTCTGTTGCCCAAGGTGCTGGATACGGCCGATGACTATGGCCAGACCACGGCCGATATTCTGGGCCGTTCAGTATCGATCCGCGCCGTGGTTGGAGACCAGCAAAGCGCTCTGATGGGGCAGGGCTGTATCCATCCGGGCGAGATGAAGGCCACCTACGGCACCGGCTGTTTCATGTTGCTCAATACTGGCACCACCCGGCCTATTTCGCGGGCGCGGCTTTTGACGACGGTGGCGGCGAGGGTGAATGGCCAGACCAGCTATGCGCTAGAAGGGTCCATCTTCGTCGCTGGCGCTGCGATCCAGTGGCTGGGCGAAGGGCTGTCCATCAGCGGCGGTCCGCAGGCGGCCGAAGCCCTCGCTCGGCTTGCCAAGCCCGATCACGGTGTTGTCGTGGTGCCTGCCTTTACCGGCCTGGGCGCGCCTTGGTGGGATGCCGATGCCAGAGGCGCGATCTTGGGCCTAACCCGCGACGCAGGATTGCCAGAGATCGCCGCCGCGACCTTTGACGCTGGGGCCTTTCAGACCCATGACCTGATAGATGCTATGCGCGCCGATGCGCCGGACTGTTTTGGCGAAGGCTCTGAGTTGCGCATTGATGGCGGCATGGCCAATAGCGACTATTTCGTTCAGCGCCTGACCGATCTGACGGATGTGCCCGTTCGCCGATCTGAATTTCACGAGATGACCGCTCTGGGCGCGGCCCTGTTCGCGGGGCTCGCGGCAGGGGTCTATAGCTCGCTCGAAGAGGCCGCCGCTGTGCGCCCAACCTCAAAGCAAATTAGGCCCAATATCGAGCCAGATGAGCGCCAATCGGCGCTTGCCCGCTGGGCCGACGCCGTGCCGCGCGTCCGCTCGCGTCAGAACGCTTGACGGCAGCCCCGCTCGGGGCGATTTTGAACATCAACATCTATCGGAGGATCAGACATGGCTGACGGATCATTGGCGGGCCTCGGCTCTGTAAAGGGCAGGGTAAGCGAAGCAGAATGGAATGCGCGGGTCGATCTGGCCGCGCTCTATCGTCTGGCGGCCTTGAACGGCTGGGACGATATGATCTTCACCCACATCTCGGCGCGGGTGCCGGGACCTGAGCACCATTTCCTGATCAATCCCTATGGCTACCACTTCGACGAGATCACGGCCTCCAGCCTGGTCAAGATCGATATGGACGGCAATGTGGTCGATGAGACGCCGTTCTTCATCAATCCCGCCGGGTTCACCGTCCATTCGGCAGTCCATATGGCGCGTGAGGATGCCCATTTCGTCATCCACCTGCATACCGATCAAGGGGTGGCGGTCGCGGCCCAGCGCGAGGGGCTCTTGCCCATCAGCCAGCATGCCCTGATCGTCATCAACGGCTTGGCCTATCACGACTATGAGGGCATCGCGCTGAACCATGACGAGCGCGAAAGGATAATAGCTGACCTGGGCGATAAAAAGCTGATGATCTTGCGAAACCACGGCACCTTGACCTTGGGTTCGACAGCGGGTGAGGCATGGCTGAATATGTTCTTCCTCGAGCGGGCCTGCAAGCAGCAGACCATGGCCTTAGCGGCGGGTCGCGAGAACATCTTGATCGCCCCCGAGGCGGCTCAGAACGAAGTGCGCGGTCAAACCCGCAATGGTATGGGTGGCAGTATGTCGAGCTTGGCTTGGCCAGGCTTGCTGCGTCAGTTGGACCGCGAGTTGCCCGGTTACGACGCTTAATACCCGTCGCGAAACAGGGGGCATCCCCTTCAGCAATGATCGCCGCCGTGAGCCTCGCGCTTGCGGCGGCTTTTCTTTGTGGTCCGGCGCTTGCTGGGGCTTGGCCGATGGAGCCGGGCAGGACCCAAGCCATCGTCAAGTTCGAGACGCAACGGGCCAGCGAGGCCTTTGATGAGGCGGGGCAACGGGTGCCCATACCCGTCCACCACGACCTTGCCGCTGATCTGTTTGTCGAACGGGGGATCACCGAGCACCTGACCGCTCAGGGCAAGCTCTATTGGGCCTCAGTCGAGGAAGACGGCCTGTCTCAAACCGCCTACGGCCATTCGGAACTGGGCGCGCGCTGGACGGCCTATCACGGATCTAAAGGCGTGCTGTCATTCTATACAGGCCTGACCCTGCCGGTCGTCGGCGCGAAACAGGGGCAGGCCGGTTTTGAGGCCCGAGTTCTGGCCGGTCGGGCAGCAAGGATTGGACGCCGCAAGCTGGTGGCTGATCTGCAACTGGCGACCTTGACCGGCGGTGGTTATGGCCGAGAAACCCGCTTGGAAGGAAGCTTGGGACTAGAATTGACCGAAAACTGGACCCTGATGGCGCAGATGCAGGCGGGTCAGATCGAAAACGGCACGGCTTGGCTCAAGGACGAAATCTCTTTCACGCGTCATTTCGGCCAGAACAGCGTCCAGATCGGCTGGCGGCAGACCCCGTTTGGCAAGAATTTCACGCAGGCGTCGGGACCAATTGTTGGGCTTTGGCGACGGTTTTAACTCGGTTTTTTACCCAACTGTCACTGGACGGGTTGGCCCATTAGCGGCATACAGCCGAGGCTGTTCAGAGTCACCTTCATGACCCGCCCACAGGAGATTCTGGTCTTGTTACGCAAACATTTCTTTCTTGTGGGTGCCGCCGCCGCCTTGATCCTCATGGTCGTCGCAGGCGGCCTGATGTTGGTCGCCAATTCGGCGGTTAAGGCCAAAAAGTCCATGGGTGCGGGCGCTTCTGGCCGGACGGTTGCCGTTGCCGCTGCCGTGATTGCGCCTCAAGACTTTACCGACCGAATTGAAGCCCTTGGCGTGGCCAAGGCGCGGCAGTCGGTCACCGTTACCTCCAACACAGCCGAACTGATCACGAAGGTCCTGTTCCGTGATGGACAGGCCGTCTCCAAGGGTCAGGTTCTGGTCGAACTCAAAGGCGATGAGCAGGATGCGGCGGTGGCTCAGGCCCAGTCGCTGGCCGCTCAGGCGCGCCTTGATGCGGCCCGATGGAACGACCTTGCCGCAAAGGGCTTCGCGCCTCGGGTGACCGCAGAGCGCTATCAGGCCGCCAGCGTGCAAGCCGATGCATCCCTGAAAGCCGCCCAGTCTCGCCGTTTGAACCGCGTGATCCGCGCTCCGTTCTCTGGCGTTGTGGGTCTGTCAGATGTGGCTCCCGGCGCCTTGATCGCTGCCGGTGGTCCGATTGTGTCTTTGGATGATCTGGCGGTGGTGCGGATCGATTTTCCCGTTCCCGACCGTTTCTATGCCCGTTTGCGCAAGGGCATGGTCCTAACGGCCAAGGTCGATGCCTATCCGGATGTCGAGTTCAAGGGCACCATCGCTGAGGTCGATACGCGCATCGATGAGCGAACAAGATCGGTGCGCGCGCGGGCTGAATTTGCCAATCCCGACGGGCGTTTGCGCCCGGGTATGCTGGCCAAGGTGGTTGTGGAGCAGGGCGTGCGCTCGGCGCTCGCGGCCCCAGAGGCGGCCGTCCAATTCGAGGGCGAGCAGGCCTTTGTCTTTACCATCGTCAAGGATGATGAAAAGGCCGAGGTCCCCGGCGCAGGTCAGAGGCCGGGCAAACCTAAGGCGATGGCTGAGGGCATGGCCGCAGGCGCTCCCAAGGGCCCTAAGATGATCGCGCGTCGGCAAACTATCGTCGTGGGTGCACGTCAAAATGGCTATGTTGAGGTCATGTCAGGATTGCGCGCGGGCGAATCCATTGTCGCCGGCGGTATGAACCGGGTGCAGCCCAATCAGGCTGTGCGGGTCGGCAGGCCGGATGGCGATGGCACTGGTGGCGCAGACAAGGGGCCGCGTGCGAGCGGCCCAAATGGCGCGCCGGGTGCGGGTGGTAAATGGTCCAAAGGGGCGGCGGAATGACCCTTTCAGACCTGTCAGTCCGTCGACCGGTCTTTGCAGCGGTTGCGGCCATTATCCTATGCGTTATCGGGCTGGCCGCCTATTTCGTCTTGCCCGTTCGTGAACTGCCAGACGTCGACTCGCCGGTCGTATCCGTTTCTACCTCCTATCGCGGAGCCTCTGCCGAGGTCATCGAAGAGCGCATTACCCAAGTCATCGAGCGCCAGGTTGCCGGCATTCAGGGTATCGACCGCGTGAGGTCCAACAGCCGTGATGGCTCGTCGCGCATCCAGATCACCTTCGACCTGTCGCGGGACATCGATTCTGCGGCCAATGACGTGCGCGATGCCGTCTCGCGCGTGACCTCGCAACTGCCCAATCAGGCCGATCCACCTCAGATTTCCAAGGCCCAGTCGGACGGGGGTTCCTTGATCTTTATGAACCTGGTCTCTACCACCTATGACAAGCTGGAATTGGCTGACTATGCCAACCGCTATCTGGTGGAGCGACTGTCAACCATTCCCGGTGTCGGTCAGGTCGG
The DNA here is from genome assembly GCA_947484535.1 of Caulobacteraceae bacterium. Taxonomy (GTDB): domain Bacteria; phylum Pseudomonadota; class Alphaproteobacteria; order Caulobacterales; family Caulobacteraceae; genus CAISGS01. The sequence continues at coordinate 4,356 of CANKPO010000024.1, read as the reverse complement.
CTTGGCAGGTGCGCAGATCTATTCCATGCGCGTTTGGCTCGACGCCGACGCCCTCGCGGCGCGCGGCCTGACGGTGGACGATGTCGACACCGCGCTACAGACCCAAAATGTTGAGTTGCCCGCCGGTTCGCTGGAATCCAGCGCCAAGGACTTCACCATCCGGGTCAAGCGTGGCTATTCCTCGGCGAAAGAGTTCGCCCAACTGCCCATCGTGCCTGCAGGTGCGCGCAATGCGACCGTTCAGGTCAATGGCGTCACCAATGCCAATGGTCTGGTATCCCCGGTCCTCACCCGCCTTGGTGATGTGGCGCGGGTCGAGGAGGGCCCTGATGAGCGTCGCCGTCTGTTCCGCTCCAACGGCGAGTCGCAGGTTGGCATATCGCTGAGCCGACAGGCTCAGGCCAACGACTTGGAAATCTCTAAGGCCGTGACCAAGGAGCTGGCGGCAATCAGCCAAACCCTGCCGCCGGGCATGGAACTGATCGTCACCTCGGACAGTTCGACCTTCACCAAAGAGGCCATTCGTGAGGTCTGGTGGACGATGGGCATTTCCTTGGTCCTGGTCGCGGCGGTAAACTTCCTGTTCCTCGGCACGTGGCGCGCGGCCCTGATCCCGTCGGTGGTGGCGCCAATCTGTATTCTCTCGACCTTCATCATTCTCGCGCCGCTGGGCTTTTCGATCAATCTCTTGACCCTGCTGGCCTTAGTCTTGGCCATTGGTCTGGTGGTCGATGATGCCATTGTGGTGGTGGAGAATATCCAACGCCGGATCGACGAGGGCGAACCGCCGCTCGTGGCCGCTGAACGCGGTGCCAAGCAGGTTTTCTTTGCGGTTATCGCAACCACCGTCGTTTTGCTCTCGGTGTTCGCACCCCTGATGGCGCTGCCGGGCTATATTGGGCGTCTGTTTGTCGAGCTGGCCGTCGCTATCGCTGCTGCTGTGGCCTTCTCGGCCGTTCTGGCCTTGAGCCTGTCTCCGATGCTGGCCTCGAAACTGCTGCGTCCATCAACGGGCGGAACTTGGCTCTCGATCCGCTTTGACCGGATCATGGAGGCCATGCGGGTTTCCTATCGCTCGTCCCTCGAGATGCTAACGCTCGAGCGTAAGGCTGCAGGTGGTGTCCTCGGCTTGGTTCTGGTCATGGGCATTATGGCTGGCGGCATCTTTATCATGCTGCCCAAGGAACTGGTGCCCAGCGAAGATCGCGGACGGGTGGATATCTCGCTGCAGGCCCCTGAGGGCGCGGGTTACGACTATACGGTCGGGGTCATGCTCAAGGCTGAAGCCTATTTCAAGAGCCTGTACGACAAGGGCGAGGTCGAGCGGTACAATATCGGCGTTCCGCGCTTCGGCAACTCGCAGCCCAATTCAGGCTCTGGCATTTTGGTTCTCAAGGATTGGGCGGATCGCAAAGTCACGGCTGATCAGATCGCCGCCGAGACCAATAGGGCCCTGTCGAGCCTGACCGAAGCGCGGGTTGTGGCCAGCGTGCGCGGGCCGTTCCAGCGCTCTGGCGGTGGCGGTTCGGGCAACAATGTCGATCTGATCGCTGCCGGTAATGACTATGAGGACTTGGCCCTTTGGATCGATCCGATCTTTAAGGCGGCGCAGGGCAATCCGGGCCTCGCCCGTCCTCGCCTGAATTTTGAACCCACCTCGCCGCGCCTGCTGGTCGAGCTGGACCGAGACAAGGCCGCATCCTTAGGCGTATCGGCTCAAGCCGTTGGCCGGGCGCTGGAGACCATGTTCGGCTCACGCAAGTCCACCACCTACATCAAGGGTGGTCAGGAATATGATGTCATCCTGCAGACCGACCTTGAAAAGCGCCGGACCGAGCAGGACCTGAATACCCTCTATGTTCGGGCCAATTCGGGTGAACTTGTGCCCTTGGCGGCGGTTGTGAAGACCTCTCTTCGCGGCGATACGCCGGACCGTGAGCGGATCAATCGCCAGCGCTCTGTGACCCTGACCGCAGAGCTGAACCCCGGCTATACGGTGGAAGAGGCGGTCCAGTTCTATCGCGACCAAGCCGCCCAACAGCCCAGCAAGGGTGTCACCACCCTTTGGGGCGGTGTCGCCAAGGACTATTTGGAAGCCAGCGGTGGCATTTCGTTCGCCTTCGCTATGGCGCTGCTCCTCGTGTTCCTAGTTCTCGCGGCCCAGTTTGAAAGCTGGATCCATCCGGCCGTGATCATGCTGACCGTGCCCCTCGCGGCCTTGGGCGGACTGTTTGGCCTGCTGATGGCCGGGTCTTCGATCAATACCTACAGCCAGATCGGTCTGATTATTCTGGTCGGGGTGGCGGCGAAGAACGGCATCTTGATCGTCGAGTTTGCCAATCAGTTGCGCGATGAGGGGTTAAAGGTCCGCGAGGCGGTGATCGAGGCCTCAGTTGTGCGCCTGCGTCCGATCATGATGACCTCGATCTCGGCGGCCTTCGGCGCCTTGCCCTTGATCTTGGCCTCTGGACCGGGGGCGGGCAGTCGCAAGACCATCGGTGTGGTCATCTTCTCAGGCGCGATCTTTGCCACCCTGCTGACCCTATTTGTGGTGCCGGTGATCTATAATCTCTTGGCGCGCTATACCAAGTCGCCCGACTGGACCGCCCGTCAGATTGAGAGCCTCGAAAAAGACATGGCCTAGACCTTCAACCCCGTCACTATGACCTGACGGGGTTGGCGTCTTGCGCGGCGCACCTTAGAAGGGACCCATCCTTCGATTTTCTTTTCGGCGCGCCCCCATGCATGACATCAAGGCAATTCGCGATAATCCAGAGGCCTATGACGCGGCCTGGGCTAAGCGGGGGCTTGCGCCTCAGTCCTCCGCCATCCTCGCCATCGACCAGCGCCTGCGCGCCGCCCAGACGGCGGGGCAGGAGGCTCAGTCCAAGCGCAATGACGCCTCCAAGCTGATCGGTCAGGCCAAGGGCCGCAAGGACGAGGCTGAGGCCGCGCGCCTGATGGAGGCGGTCGAGGGCTACAAGGTCGAACTGGCCGCATCGGGCGAGGCGGAAAAGACCGAGTCCGAGGCCTTGCGCGGCCTCTTGGCCTCTTTGGCCAACCTGCCCGCCGACGATGTGCCGCTGGGCGAAGATGAGGATGGCAATGTCGAGGTCCGCCGCTGGGGTGACCCCAAGGACGTGCCCGCCGCAACGCTGAACCGGCCCAAGGACCATGTCGATCTGGGCGAGGGTCTCGGCATGATGGATTTCGACGCTGCCGCCCGCATGAGCGGCGCGCGGTTCGTCGTCCTGAAGAGCCAGATCGCGCGACTGGAACGGGCGCTGGGCCAGTTCATGCTCGACATGCAGACTGTCCAGAACGGCTATATGGAGGTCTCACCGCCCCTACTGGTCAAGGACGAGGCCCTCTATGGCACGGGCCAATTGCCGAAGTTTGCCGAGGACCTGTTTCGCACCACGGGCGATCACTGGCTGATCCCCACCGCCGAGGTCTCCATCACCAATATTGTGCGCGAGCAGATCGTGGCGACTGAGGACCTGCCCCTTCGAATGACCGCCTTGACCCCGAGCTTCCGGTCTGAGGCGGGGGCGTCGGGCCGCGATACGCGCGGCATGATCCGCCAGCATCAGTTCTACAAGGTCGAGCTGGTCTCGATCACCACGCCCGAACAGTCCGAAGACGAGCTTCTGCGTATGGTCGGTTGCGCCGAGGGTGTGCTCAAGGCGCTGGGCCTGCCGTTCCGCACCATGTTGCTCTGCACCGGCGATATGGGCTTTGGTGCCCGCAAGACCTACGATCTAGAGGTTTGGCTGCCGAGCCAGAACACCTATCGCGAGATCAGTTCCTGCTCCAACTGCGGCGACTTCCAAGCCCGGCGTATGGATGCAAGGTTCAAGGCTGCGGGCGAGAAGGGGACGCGGTTTGTCCACACGCTCAACGGGTCGGGTCTGGCGGTCGGTCGCACGCTGGTCGCGGTGCTGGAGAACTATCAGCAGGCCGATGGCAGCATCCTGATCCCGGAGGCCTTGGTGCCCTATATGGGCGGCGTGACCCAGATCGGTGGCAAGGCCTAAGGCCGGACCATGAGCAGCCGATCTGTCCTTGTTGACCATAATTGCGGCGTCTGTGTCCTGGACCTGAAAAAGGCTCTGGGCGGCACGTCGCCGAGAGGGTAGCAAGGTTCATGATCGATGAGCCAGACACAGACGACACCCGGCGCGCCCGCCTGATCTTGGGTCTGCGGTCGCAAGGTGTCACCGATCCCAACGTTCTGGGTGCGCTGGAGCAGACGCCGCGCGACCTGTTCGTGCCGGATCTGTTTCAGGACCGAACTTGGGAAGATTCGGCCCTGCCCATCGCCTGCGGTCAGACCATCAGCCAGCCGTTCATCGT
>CANKPO010000023.1 GCA_947484535.1 Caulobacteraceae bacterium | reverse complement strand
CGCCCTTGACCTGATCGGGTGTGCCGGTCAGGCCAATAATGCCCTTGGGAAATCCGGGACTGGCGAGATAGGCCTTTAATTTGGGCGCCGTATCGCGCTCTGGATCGACGCTGATCAAGATAATCTGCAGATCCTTACCCTTAGGGCCCAACTGATCGACCGCGGTGCCAAGGGTCTGAAGGGTGGTTGGGCAAATATCTGGACAATAGGTGAACCCAAAGAAGACCGCGCTCCACTTGCCCTTTAACATCCGTTGGTCGACCGGCTTTCCGTCCTGATCCACCAGCTGAAAGTCGCCGCCGATCTGCAAGGCCCCCTCGGCTGCAGGTGCCTTGGGAGGAGGCCCCTTAATCGAGACCAGAACGCCCAGCCCAATAGCCGCGACGATGCAGCACAGGATCACCGCCAAACGGAATTGCTTCATCTCTTTAATCCTTCGCGCGGAGGGGCGCGTCTATTGTTCGCACAGGTCGCGCACGACCAAGGCCTGCTTCTCTTGTCAATATAGGCTATGAATGCCCATGCCCAATACCAAACCGCCGCACCCGATGGATATGGATAGCGCCGCCACCGGAACCCTTCTTGGGGGCGCAAGCGACGACGGCCTGTGGCAAGGCCCCTTGGCCAGGGGACGCTTGCGGCTACGAACCCTTCTGGTTCTGCGCTGGCTGGGCATTGTCGGCCAAACGGTCGCGGTCCTGACCATCGGCTTGGGATTTGGCTTTTCCCTGCCCTTTTTGTGGTGCCTCAGCCTGATTGCGGCGAGCGCTTGGCTCAATGTCGTGCTGTCCTTGGGTCGGCCCGGTCAGAAGTTCGCGAGAGGCTGGGAAGCGGCGGCGCAGTTGGGCTTTGATATTTTGCAGTTGGCCGCGCTGCTCTATCTGACTGGCGGTATCACCAATCCCTTCTCGCTGCTGCTGATCGCTCCTGTCACCCTCGCCGCCGCGACCTTGCCGGGTCGTTTTGCGGTCGGGCTCGGCCTGCTGGCGGTCACGGCGGCTGTCATTCTTAGCCTCTGGTCCATGCCCCTACCCTGGATCGCCGGAGAAGCGGTTGAACTGCCCCTGCTCTATCGGGCCGGGATGGCCATTGCGACCCTCACCGGGATCGCCTTTACCGCCGGCTATGCGTGGCAGGCCTCGGCAGAAGCCACCCGGATGGAACTGGCCTTGAGCGTGACCCAAACGGTTTTGGCCCGCGAACAGCGCCTCGCCGCCCTGGGCGGACTGGCCGCCGCTGCCGCGCACGAGCTCGGCACACCGCTGGCCACCATCTCGGTCGTGGCCAAGGAGATGGTCCGCGAGGCCCCAGAGGGTCACCTGCGCGAAGATGCCGAACTGCTGGTCTCTCAAGCGGCAAGGTGCCGCGACATCCTTCTGCGCCTGACCCAAGAGCCGGAGACGGACGACATGGTCCATGGCCGCATGGCGCTGCAACAGTTTCTCGATGAGGTGATTGAGCCCTATCTGCATGACTCTGTTCGGGTCATGGCGGTGATCAGTGGGACAGAAGGCAGCGAAGCGCCAGAGATCCAGCGTCTACCAGAGGTCATGCACGCCCTGACCTCTCTGGTCGATAATGCGGTGGATTTCGCCCGAACAGAGGTTCAGGTCATTGCCCGCTATGATGCCCGCACCTTGACCGTCGAGGTCCGCGACGATGGCCTAGGCTTTGCCGCCGATGTGCTGCTCAAGCTCGGCGAGCCCTATGTCACCAGTCGGCCGAGCGGCGAAGGATCTCGCACCGGCCATCTGGGCATGGGCCTTGGCTTCTTCATCGCCAAGACCCTGCTCGAACGAACAGGCGCTAAGGTAACATTTGGCAATGCCCGCCAAGGCGGCGCGACCGTATCGGCGCGCTGGCCTCGCGAGCGGATCGAAGCCGATTAGAGCTGGGCGAGGATCGCTGCGCCCATCTCTTCGGTGCTAAGCTTGCCGCCCAGATCCCGCGTGCGTGCGCCGCCATTCAGCGCCGCCTCAACCGCGCTATAGAGACGGTCGGCCAGATCGGGCCGCTCCAGCGACCAACGCAGGGCCATCTCGAAGGACAGGATCGCCGCAACGGGATTGGCCACGCCTTGGCCAGCAATATCGGGCGCCGAACCGTGGATCGGCTCATAGAGACCGGGCTTACCCGCTACGCCTAGCGCCGCTGAGGGCAGAAGCCCAATAGAGCCGGTCGCCATCGAGGCCTGATCGGACAGCAGGTCGCCGAACAGATTGTCGGTCAAGATGACGTCGAACTGTTTGGGATTGCGCACCAGCTGCATCGAGCAATTGTCGGCCAGCATGTGATCAAGCTTCACATCGGCATAGTCACGGGCGTGAATCTCAGTCACGACCTCGCGCCAGAACAGGCCGCTTTCCATGACATTGGACTTTTCAGCACTGGTGACGCGATTGTCACGGCTACGGGCCAACTCAAAGGCGACACGGGCAATGCGCTCGATCTCGCTGGTCGTATAGACTTGGGTGTCAAAGCCCCGGCGCTGGCCGTCCGGCAGGGTCTCGATCCCGCGCGGCTGACCAAAATAGACGCCGCCGCAAAGCTCGCGAACGATCATGATGTCGAGGCCTGCAACTACTTCGTGCTTCAAGGTCGAGGCGTCGGCTAGAGCGTCAAAACAGATGGCCGGACGCAGGTTGGCAAAGACATCCATCGACTTGCGAAGGCGCAGAAGGCCCGCCTCGGGCCGCACATCGCGCCCAACGCCTGCCCACTTAGGACCACCCACCGCGCCCATCAGCACCGCGTCGGACGCCAGAGCCACGGCCTCAGCCTCAGCCGTCAGGGGCGTGCCATGCAGGTCGTAGCTGGTACCGCCAAAGGGACGCTCGACAAGGGTCAGTTCCAGTCCGCCCTTGGCCATCAGCGCGGCAACGACCTTGCGCACTTCGGCGATAACTTCAGGACCGATCCCGTCGCCGGGCAAAAGTAGCAGGGTTTTCATGAGGGCACTTTCATGATGGTGGACGGCGGTCGTTAGGCCGGATTGGGAACTAGGCTGCGACCCAAGGCTGAGTCAGGCGGCGCTGGGCTTCGAAATCATCAATGCTGCTGACATGCTGCAGGGTCTCACCAATGGCATCCAGACCCTTGACCAGCTTTTCCTGACGCCCGGCGTCGAGATTGAAGCTGACCACCCGGCCCGAGGGCAGGGTCACGGTCTTGGCCTCCAGATCGATGCTGAAGACGTGGTTGCCACCGCGCGCCTCGTCCATCAGGCTTCTAACCTCGTCCTCGGGCAGCACGATGGGCAAGAGGCCATTGTTGAAGCAGTTATTATAGAAAATATCGGCAAAGCTGGTGGAGATCACACAGCGAATACCGAAATCCAGAAGGGCCCAAGGCGCGTGCTCACGGCTTGAACCGCAGCCGAAATTATCACCGGCGATCAAGACGCCCGCAGAGGCATAGTCCGGCTGATTGAGCACGAAATCAGGCTTTGGCGTGCCATCGGCCTCATAGCGCATGGCGGCAAAGAGACCCTTGCCCAGACCCGTCCGCTCGACGGTCTTTAGATAGCGGGCCGGGATAATCTGGTCGGTATCGACATTGGCAATGTCCAGCGGCGCGGCGCGGGCATCAAGGCGCGTGAAGGGCTTCATGGCTTAGGCCACTCCATCAACGAGGGGAAGGTCGCGCATATCGATCATATGGCCCGCAATCGCTGCCGCAGCGGCCATGGCGGGGCTCATCAGGTGGGTGCGGCCACCGGGGCCTTGGCGGCCCTCGAAATTGCGATTGGAGGTCGAGGCGCAGCGCTCGCCGGGCACGAGCTTGTCCGGGTTCATGCCTAGGCACATCGAACAGCCCGGCTCGCGCCAGTCAAACCCAGCGGCGATAAGGATCTGGTCCAGCCCCTCGGCCTCGGCCTGATCGCGCACGAGGCCAGAGCCCGGAACGACCATAGCGCTGACGTGAGCGGCGACCTTACGGCCCCGCGCCACATCGGCGGCGGCGCGCAGATCTTCGATGCGGCTATTGGTGCAGGAGCCGATAAAGACCCGGTCGATGCGGGCCTCGCTGATCGGCTGGCCACCGGTCAGGCCCATATAGTCCAAGGCCCGTTGAATCTGAGTGGCGCGGGCGGCGTTGGGCGCGTCAGCAGGATCGGGCACATTGCCCGACACCGGCACGACGTCTTCTGGACTGGTACCCCAGGTGACCAGCGGGCTGAGCGCTGCGGTATCAATATGGATCTCACGGTCAAACGCCGCATCCGGATCGCTAAAGAGGCTGGACCAATAGGTCATGGCCGCTTCCCACGCCGCGCCCTTGGGGGCCGCAGGGCGTCCGCGCATATAGTCAAAAGCCTTGGCATCAGGCGCGATCAGACCCGCCTTGGCGCCCGCCTCGATGGTCATGTTGCAAAGGGTCATGCGACCCTCCATCGACAGGGCCTCGATGGCGGGACCTGCATATTCGATCACCGAACCGGTGCCGCCGCCCGTGCCGATCAGGCCGATCAGGGCGAGGGCAAAGTCCTTGGCTCCGACGCCGGGTGCTGGCTCACCGTCGAACCAGACCCGCATATTCTTGGCCTTGCGCTGACGCAGGGTCTGGGTGGCGAGGACATGCTCGACCTCCGAGGTGCCAATCCCATGGGCCAAGGCCCCAAAGGCGCCGTGTGTAGAGGTGTGGCTATCGCCGCAGACAATGGTCATGCCCGGCTGGCTGCGGCCCTGTTCGGGACCGACCACATGGACAATGCCGTTGCGCACATCGCCCATGGGGAAGAACTCAATCCCCGCCTCGGCAACATTGCGCTCTAGGGTTTGCAGTTGCAGCCGCGCCTCATCATCGGCCACAGCGCCCGTGCCTGCCGCCTGATTGATGGTCGGCACATTATGGTCCGCGACCGCCAAGGTCCGGTCCGGTCGCCGCACAGGACGACCCGCCGCGCGCAGACCTGCAAAGGCCTGGGGCGTGGTCACCTCATGGATCAGGTGCAGGTCAATATAGAGGATGGTCTCGCCGTTGGCATCTTCCGCCACCCGGTGCGCATCCCAGATCTTGTCATAGAGGGTTTTGCCGGTCATCCCCGCGATTTAGGGGATTTCTACTGTTATTGCCAGAGCCACGAATGAGTTGGGGGCGGATTCTACCCCCAAAGAAAAAGGCCCCGGTGTTTCCACCGGAGCCTTTGAAGGTCGTGTCCGTCGAAGATCTTAGTCTTCGGTCGGAGCCGTCTTTGGGGCGCGAACGGTTTGACGTTCGGCGATGCGGGCGCTCTTGCCGCGACGGTCGCGCAGGTAATAGAGCTTGGCGCGCCGGACAACGCCGCGACGCTTAACTTCGATGGATTCAATCATCGGCGACAGCAGGGGGAACACGCGTTCCACGCCTTCACCGAAGGAAATCTTGCGAACTGTGAAGTTCTCTTGGATGCCGCCGCCGGAGCGGGCAATGCAGACGCCTTCATAGGCCTGGACGCGCTCGCGCTCGCCTTCCTTAATGCGGACATTGACGCGCAGCGTATCGCCGGGCTGGAAGTGGGGGACGCCGCGAAGGGCGAGTAGGCGCTGAGCTTCTTCGTGCTCCAGCGTTTGGATCATGTTCATCGGTCTATCTCCTGGGCTTAATCGCCCTTTGCCTGTTGTTTGGCGAGACGGGCAGCCCATAGGTCGGGCCGACGCTCGCGGGTCGTGTCTTCTCTTTGCTTTTGGCGCCATTGTCGGACCGCCGCATGGTTGCCCGATAACAACACCTCGGGGATGTCCAACCCTTCGAACGCCCGCGGTCTCGTATAGTGCGGATGTTCAAGGAGCCCGTCCTCGAAGCTTTCTTCCTCCAGCGATGCAGCCTGACCCAGAACCCCTGGAACCAGCCTGACGCAGGCCTCAATCGCGACCATGGCCGCCGCCTCACCACCGGCAAGAACCGCGTCACCGACGGCGACCTCTTCGAACCCTCGGGCATCAAGCACCCGCTGGTCCACCCCCTCGAACCGACCGCACAGGACAATGATGCCCGGCGCTGTCGCCCATTGTTTAACCCGCGCTTGGGTCAGGGGCCGACCCCGCGCGCTCATGTACAAAAGCGGCCGTCCTGCCTGCTCGAGATGATCGAGCGCAGCAGCGATGACGTCCGCCTTCATGACCTGTCCCGGGCCGCCACCCGCAGGGGTGTCGTCGAGGAAGCCGCGCTTATCTGCTGAAAATTGCCGAATGTCCACTGTTTCCAAGGACCAAAGGTTCTGTTCACGCCAAGCGGTGCCGATAAGCGACACCCCAAGCGGCCCGGGAAAGGCCTCTGGAAACATGGTCAGAACAGCAACAGCGAAGGTCATGGGCAGGCGCGATCCAAAGGCAAAGACCTGCGCCTTATAGAGCCCCGCGCTACAATGCCCAAGTCGTACGACAGGTCTCGACCGCCCAGCCCTTGGCCGAGCGGCGCAAGAGACAGAACTGACCCTCTCCGACCGTGGGGTTGAAGGTTGGATCGAGCGCGAGGGCTCTGGGGCGTTCGAGACCCACCTTGCCGACTCCAACCACAGCCAAATCGCCTTTTGCGGAAATGACCGGCCGACCAATGAAACTATAGGACGACCCATCGGTCATGGCCGGGACATCCTTAAAGCCTAGCTTTTTCCAATGACACTTGATGGAAAAGCTATTGGACTGTTTGCGCAGTTTGGCCTCGTCGAGGTCGTTCTGCTCCTCGTCGGTCAGGCTCGGAAATTTGAGGCTCATCAGTGGCCCGCCACGCTTTTTCACGTCGGTGCGTAGGCGCCTTAGCGACAGTCCCAAAGGCTTGTGGGAGAGGGTTGCCGCGATGATGTCACATTCGGTCCCGTTGGAGCGGCTTTCAACCAGCCCATAGGCCAGCGCTCCAGCAGCCAAGACATATTTCTCCTCACCACCCAGTTGCGACTTGGCCAAGCCATAGGCCAGGCCAGCCGCCGGTGCCGCGCCGATCCGATCAGACTGCAGGGACACATTCCGCGCGACCCCACAGCCGCTGACGGCCAAGACCACCACACCCGTACCAATGATCTTTATGACATTCGACAGACGCATGACATTCCCATAGGGCGGTTAGCCCAATCTGTTACCCGCTTGGACACCTGAGACGATCGGCGCCTTGCGATGGTCTCGACGCACCGCTATTGCCCGGCCATAATCAGACTGACCGAACATCAGGCCATCGCGCTAAGGACCCTATCCATGAGCACGCACGAAAATCTCAAAGAACTGCTTAATCTTGAAGCCATTGAGGTGAATCTTTTTCGCGGCTTTACCCACGATCAGCGGCAAAAGCGGATTTTCGGCGGTCAGGTGATCGCGCAGGCCCTGATGGCGGCCTATCGCACGGTCGAGGACCGTACCTGTCACTCTCTGCATTGCTATTTCATCAGGCCCGGCGATCCCAATGTGCCGATCCTCTATCAGGTCGAGCGGGCGCGGGACGGCAAGAGCTTTGCTACCCGCCGCGTGGCCGCCATCCAGCATGGTGAGCAGATCTTCAACCTCGCCGCCTCATTCCAAACGCCAGAAGACGGTTTTGAGCATCAGTTGACCATGCCTGAGGCCCCCGCGCCCCTGACCGTCACCGATGACTTTGAAGAGCGCAAGCGTCTGGCCGCCAACCTGCCACCGCGCGCCGCCGCCGGGTTCTTGCGTCCCATGGCCATCCAGATGCGCTCGGTCGATCCCCAGTCGCTGAGCCATCCCAAGATCTTGCCCGGCCGCCAACAGGTTTGGATGAAGTCCACCGATCCGCTCGATGATGATGTGGCCTTCAATCAGGCGGTCTTGGCCTATGCCTCGGATATGAGCCTTCTGGGCACGTCCATGCGCCCGCACGGCATTGTCTGGACGACACCGGGCTTCCAGAGCGCCAGCCTCGACCACGCCATCTGGTTCCATCGCCATAGCCGCTTTGACGGCTGGCACCTCTATGATCAGGACAGCCCCAACGCCCACGGCGCACGCGGCTTCATCCGCGGAGAGATCTACACCGAAGACGGCACGCTCATAGCCTCCGTCGCCCAAGAGGGCCTGATCCGCTATCGCGCCCCGGAGATGTGAACACATAGCTCCGTCTTCCCCGCGAAGGCGGGGACCCAGACAAGGGCCTACCGACGGTCCGTTCTAGACGCGTCTGGACCCCCGCCTTCGCGGGGGAGACGGTAGAAAGGGGGGTGGGCGGAGATGTTCTACGTCTACATCATGGCGTCAGGGCGCAACGGTACCCTCTATATTGGCCAGACGGACAATCTTAATCGCAGGGTTTTTGAACACCAGAGCCGAGCGGTTCCCGGTTTCACCGCGAGACACAATACCAAGATCCTCGTCTGGTTCGAAGCCCATGACAGTCGAGAGTCCGCGCTGACCACCGAGCGGCGCATGAAAAAATGGAACCGGGATTGGAAGATAGCCCTGATCGAGATGGACAATCCCAACTGGGACGATCTGGCCCTGAGGCTTGAGCCCTAACGCCCCCCTTCCACCTTCCCCGCGCAGGCGGGGATCCAGATAAGGGCCCGCCGACGGTCCGTTCTAGACGTTTCTGGACCCCCGCCTTCGCGGGGGAAACGGAGGTTAGAGTGGGGCGGTCCCCGCCTGAATGCCCCTATTCCTCGACAACCACCACCGGCACACCAACAATCCGGCCACCCGCAAGATCGATCTCTGGGACCAGTTCGCGGGTGAAGGGCAGGTACCAGCTATTGCCACGGGCGGGCTGGACCTCGATCAGGTCGCCGGCGCCGAAATTCTGAACCGCCTTGACCTTGCCGAGCACGAGGCCTTCGGGCGAATCCACCCGCAGACCGATCAGATCAGCCAGATAGAACTCGTCATCATCGGTGGGAGGTAGAAGCTCGCGCGGGACATAGAGCTCGGTGCCGCGCAGGCGGTCAGCCTGTTCTTTGGTCTCGACCTCTTTGGCGCGGCCAATGAGACCGCCCTTGGTTGAGCGACCCGAGATCATGGTCAGGCCCGGAGAGCCATCCTTGCGGCGCAGGTCGCGGTAATTGACCACCGACAGGGGCGCTTCGGTAAAGGTGGTCAAACGGATTTCGCCGCGCACACCAAAGGCGCCAGCGACCCGGCCGACCAGGACGAGGCGGTTGTCTTGCGTCATGAACATCCTAGGGAACAGAAAAACATCAGGCGCGATCTTCCTAGACCGCGCCTGACGACGTCAAGAGGCCGATTGGCCTTCGACCTATGCCTCTTCGGCAGGGGTCTCTTCAGCAGTAGCCTCTTCGGCTGGCGCTTCTTCAGCAACGACCTCTTCAGCGGCGGCCTCTTCAGCAGGAGCCTCTTCTACGGCAGGAGCCGCAGCCGCAGCGGCGGCAGCTTCAGCGGCGGCAACGGCAGCAGCAGCCGCATCAGCCTTAGCGGCCTCTTCAGCGGCAATACGGTCGGTATCGCGCTTGGCGCGCTCAGCGACGCGCTCTTGCGCCTTCTTGCCTGGCTTTGCCCGGTTGGGGTTATTGCCATGTTCCCACTTGACCAGACCTTCAGCGGCCAGGAAGCGCGCGACGCGGTCGGACGGCTGAGCGCCCTTGGCGAGCCAAGCGGTGATGGATTCCAGCTTCAAGGTCACGCGCGTAGGATCGTCCTTCTTGAGCAGCGGGTTATAGGTGCCCACCTTTTCGATGAAGCGGCCATCGCGAGGAGCGTGGCTGTCAGCGATGATGATGGAATAGTAAGGGCGCTTCTTGGTGCCCCCACGGGTCAAACGGATACGCAGCATGGGTTAGTCCTTTCGAAGATCGTTTTGATCAGGATTTAGGTTTGAACAGACCGCCTAAGCCAGGAAGGCCTGCCGGAGGTTTCGCAGCGCCGCCCAGCCCCGCAAGGGGTGACCCAGAAAGACCGGGCAAGGACGGAGAAGAGGGATCGGACGCGGCCATCTTGCCGCCGCCCATAGATTTCATACGGTCCAGATCCGCGCCGCCACCACCGCCGGGCAGGCCGGGGATCTTGGCGCCCATCATCTGGGCCATGCGGGCCATGCCCTTGCCGCCGTCACGGCTCATCATCTTGAAGGCGTCGGCCATCTGACGATGTTGCTTGAGCAGGCGGTTGATCTCGGCCACGTCAACGCCAGAACCGGCGGCGATGCGCCTCTTGCGCGAGGCGGCCAGAATATCCGGCTTCTTGCGTTCCAGCGGCGTCATGGACGAGATGATGGCGAGCTGACGAGAGATCGATTTGTCGTTCATATTGGCTTCAGCGATCTGCTGCTTGGCCTTCTGAACGCCCGGAAGCATGCCCATAATGCCCTGCATGCCACCCATGCGCTGCATCTGACGCAGTTGGTCGGACAGGTCTTCGAGATCGAACTGACCCTTGGCCAGACGGCGAGCCATCTTTTCGGCCTTGGCCTGATCCAGATCAGCCGCGGCTCGCTCGACCAGAGCGACAATATCGCCTTGACCCAAAATCCGGCCCGCAACCCGGCGGGCATCAAAGACATCGAGGGCTTCGATCTTTTCGCCCGCGCCCATGAACTTGATCGGCAGGCCCGTGACCGCCCGCATCGACAGGGCCGCACCGCCTCGCCCATCGCCATCGGCGCGGGTCAGGATCAAGCCCGTCAGGGGCAAACGCTCATGGAAGGCCTTGGCGGTACGCACCGCATCTTGGCCGGTCAGGCTGTCGGCGACCAGCAGGGTCTCGACCGGAGTGGCGATGCGCGCAATCTCAGAGGCTTCGGCCATCATGGCCTCGTCCAAGGTCGTGCGACCGGCGGTGTCGAGGATCAGAACATCATAGCCGCCCAGCTTGGCGGCACTGAGGGCGCGGCGGGCAAT
>CANKPO010000022.1 GCA_947484535.1 Caulobacteraceae bacterium | reverse complement strand
GGATTTTCAATATCCTAGGTGCGAAACATTCCGAAACAGGAGTTGTTTTGCGGCGCCGCAACAAATTTCATAAGTCACGATGGGGCTTTGGGCGGCCGAATGCTGCTCCCCCTTTTGGAAGGTTTCGACGTGACCATAGCGTCATTGCATCAACAGACCCTCGCCAGTCCGGCGATCTTTGCAGGCCTTGGCTTGCATACGGGCCAACATGTGCGCGTGGCGGTTCGTCCTGCTGCAGCCTGGTCTGGGATTGTGTTTGTGCGTACTGACGTCACGGACCTCGACAATCGCGTGCCAGTGTCTGGCGAGGCTGTGGTGCAGACCCAGCTTGGCACCGTGATCGGCAATGCCGACAAGGTTACGGTTTCAACCATCGAGCACCTGATGGCCGCCCTGTGCGCCTTGGGGATCGATAATGCGGTTGTTGAGTTGGATGGCCCCGAAGTGCCGATCATGGACGGCTCGTCCGAGCCTTTCGTCCAGCTTCTGGACCGGGCAGGGCGTCGTCGCCAGGATGCGCCGCGCCGCTATATTGAGATTACAGCCCCGATTGAGGTGGTGGACGGCGACAAGCGCGCCTCGCTGACCCCTGCCGATGGCTTTGAAGTGGCCTTTGAGATCGCCTTCGCCTCGAGCGCCATTGGCCGTCAGCGGGTTGATCTGCATATGAACGAGGCGGCGTTCCGTAAGGAACTGTCTAACTGCCGGACCTTTGGCTTCCTGCATGAGGTTGAGGCCCTGCGCCGCATTGGCCTAGCGCGTGGCGGCTCGATGGACAATGCCGTGGTCATCGACGGGGATCGGGTGCTGAACCCAGAGGGTCTGCGGCGCCGCGATGAGTTTGTTCGGCACAAGGCCTTGGACGCGATTGGCGACCTCTATGTGCTCGGTGCGCCAATTATTGGCCGGTTCGAAGGTATCCTTGCCGGTCACGGTCTGAACAATGCGGTCGTGCGTGAGTTGATGGCGCGGCCTGATGCTTGGCGTATTCGCGTGCCCGCCGAAGAGACGGTCATGGATATGGCCCGCGCAGGCTAAGCGCCGCTTCGATACCCCAATAGAAAAGGGCCGCTCCTGTGAAGGAGCGGCCCTTTTGCTTTAGATCGTTAGGCCTAGCGGTATTGCTGAATGCGCGTCGTCCGCAGGCCAGCCAGACCGTGGCTTTCAATCGACTTTTGCCAACCCGAAAACTCTTCGTTGGTTAGCCCGTAGCGCTCGCAAGCTTCGTCGAGGGACAGAAGTCCTCCACTCACTGCGACGACAACCTCGGCCTTGCGACGGATCACCCAGCGCTGGGTGTCCGAGGGTGGTAGGTCCGAGAGCGTCAAGGGCGCACCGGTTGGACCGATCACGTACTTCTCGCCTTTGCTATTGAGGCGTTGCTGTTGCAACATGGCTTTTCGCCTTTCTCACCATCACTGTAAAAGACGAAAATAGATCAAACGCGATAACATCGACTTAATCGGCATAGTAAAGATTTGACTAATTTCCACTTTTTGACTCGTCAAAAGTATACAAAACGTTACCGCGATATATTCACATGTCGTTAGGAGTGGTTATTATCTCTTAATGCTAATGAGTTCATCAAGCATTTGGTCTGATGTTGTAATAATCTTCGACGATGCTGAGTAAGCTCTTTGAGTAGTAATGAGGCCTGTGAATTCTAATGACAGGTCTACATTGGACCCTTCAAGGTTACCGCCCTGGATCTTACCTACGCCGGTTGAGCCCGCCGTGTTCAAAATGTAATTTCCGCTAGTGGATGAGGCGGTAAAGAGGCCTCCGGTCCCAGCATTGAGGCCGTCAGCGTTGGTAAAGGTTGCAACCGCAATCTGAGAGAGTTGACGGATCGAACCATTATCAAAGACGGCGCTAACAAAGCCTTCTTCATCGACTTCGATACTCACCTGGTTACCAAAGGCGGTACCGTTGGCGCTCTGGCTGATCAGCTGTGAGACGTTGTCGGTTTGTGTGAACTTATTGCTGAGATCAAACTCGATGGATTGCGCCGCATTACCGAGTGCTGAGGCGTAGCGTTTACCAGTGGTAAGTGCAGAGTCGGACGCAAGAAGGTTAATCGTACTGCTGCCGGGTGCCCCAAACAGTGTCGTACCTGCCAAATTAAGGCTACCATCAGAGTTGAACTTGACCACTCCGGAAGAGATGAGGCCGTCGGGGCAATCAGTGGAGTTGAAATCAGCTGGTACCCCGCGCAGTTCCGCATACCAGGTATTGGGTGTCGAGGACCTTAGGAATGCAATGGTCAGGTTGCGTTGGCCGCCTTTTGAATCTGCGACTGCGATTTGTAGGTCAAAGTCGGGCTGAATACCCACTTGTGGGGAAGCGTTTGGATTAGCCGCATATTCCGACATGTTATTGGTCACAGGATCATAGGTCCCAGCGACATAGGGGGCCGGAATGGGGTCCGCAATCGTGTTTACGTTTAGCGTTTGGCTGGATTTCAAGTTCGCACTGATCGCAACTGTGGTTGTCGGTGAAGCCGTACCGGTCGCAGACGATACGTTGATAGGACGAAGCTTGGTAATGTCCGTCGGGTCAAAGTCGATCGCGCCAGTATTGTCGACGGGCCATCCGAGCAGATATTGGCCATTGCTGCCCTTGAGATAGCCCGCATTGTCCGTCGTAAAGTTGCCGACGCGTGTAAAGGTTCTGGGGTCCGACGCGACCGGGTCACTGGGCGTCTTAGCGACCATGAAGAAGCCAGTGCCAGCGACGGCCAGGTCGGTTGATGAACTGGTCCGCTGAAGATTGCCCTGCTGCGAAATATATTGGCGCGTGGTGCCGTTCACACCGCCGCCGAAATAGATGCCCTTCTTCGCGCCGCTGCTGGCGACCAGGTTGGCAAACTCGGCCGCGCTCTTCTTAAAGGCTGGCGTGTTCACATTGGCGATATTGTCCGAGATCACCGCAAGCGATGCGGCGTTGGTTGTCAGACCGGAGATACCGGTGAGCAAGGCGCTGTTAAGGCTCATTATCGTAATCCTTCATACTGGGCGCGGAGATCAAGACCGCGTGGCCTCATGGCCGAGAAAGGGAATGGGCTGGGGTCTTGACGTTCAAATTCCTGAGGAGACACCGACAACGGCGGAGTAGGGCACCTTGCCGCTGGTGAGAGACACCATGGTCTGGTCGCCGACCTGCTCGGCACCGGTTGCGGTCCCTTTGACCATGGCCGTAACGGCTACGGACTTGCCGTCGGCATCGGCGGCATTGAATGTGGCGGTATAGGGTCCGCCATCGGCCAGCGTGCGACCGGCCAGATCCTTGCCGTTCCAACTGATGGAGTGCCGTCCGGCGCTCAGGTCGGAGAGCTTTGCGGTGTGGACGATGGCACCCGATGAGTTTTTGATGCTGACAGAACCTGCTGTCGCACCGGCACCGAGCTCGTAGAGCCAGTCCGCCTTACCGCCGATAATATTGTTGACGTTGCTGGCTGCGGTCACAGTCTTGCCAATCAATCCGACTGCGGTTCCCATGGCATTGGCGCTCTGAGAGACCAGCTTGGTTAGGAGTTCGTTGGACAGGAGCTGCTGTTCGACCCCAGTCATCTGGGTCAACTGCTGGGTCATGGAGTTCATGTCCGTCGGCGCAGTCGGGTCTTGGTTTTTCAGCTGTGTGGTCAGCAAGGTCAGGAAGGTCTGCGAATTTGCAGCCATCTTTTGTGTGCTGGACGCCACCTGCGCATTAGCGGCAGCGGCGACAGAAGCGGCACTGGCGGTTGTGACAGCCATGGTTAGATCCTCACATCAACGCCGGTATTGGACCGGCCACTATAGGCAGAAGAGGCTTCTGCAACCCGTAGGGCGGCGGCATCCGCCAGATCATTGGAGTCTTGGAACATGCGGTTCTGTGCGGTGCGGCGCGCGGTCTCTTGCCAATCTTGCTGGCTGGCCTGCTGCTGTGGCGCGTTAAAGCCTTGGCCCTGTCCGTCTGAGAAGCTGATCCCGTCTTGCGACAGGCTAAAGCCCGACTGTTCAAGCGCCCGCTGCAGTTCAGCGGCCCGGCCCTTGAGCTCTGCGGCGGCTTGCGGATTGTCGAACTTCATGGCCGCGCTGACTTCACCGCGCGCATTGATGGTGATCTTGACATCGACCTTGCCCAGCCCCTCGGGGGTCAGGGAGATGTCGAACTGCGCCGACTTGCCCTCGAACTTGCGGCTGATTTCGGCGGCAAGGTGCGGGGCGGTCGCTGGGGTTGACAGGGTTGCCGACGAACCGGCCTGCAGGCTGGCCTGGGTGACCCGGCCTTCGAGCGGCAAGGGCGCCCCGAAGATATCCGTTGCAGCCTCGCCTTCCATTGGCATGGTCTGAGCAGCCGCCGCTTCAGCAAAATCGGAGGGGGCGTCTTCGAAGGCCCCGCCTGTATCCGCGCTGTTCGCACCGCCATTTGCCACGATGGCTATGGCGGTCAGTGGGCTGGCAACGGATGGGGCCGATGTCGAGGTCGTCTCACTGGAGGCGAGGGTGGATGTGGTCACGCGGCTATTGGCTTGAGCCGTTTCGCGTGCGCCGGTTTGAGCGCTGCTCATGGCTTGAGCCGCCTGAAGCGTCGCTTGGGCGGGAGCGGCCGGCTGGGCCTGTACCCGGGTTGACGGGGCTGTTTGCGCTTGATCGGGCTCTAGCGCAGTCAGTGGGGTCTGGTTCGGGGTCGATGGGGGCTGGGGAACCGACATGCCGGTCACACGAGCCGTTGCATCTGTCGTCGCATTACCCATCGCCTGAAGGATGGAGGCTTGAGATGGCCGATCGGCTGTTGCCTGCGTGGGAGTAGAAACGGATGGGCCAATAGGTGAGGTGTCGGTCGTCGCATTGGCCTGAGCGTCCTGAGTGACAGACGGCTGAACCTGTGATGTCGGCGCTTGGGGTGTGCTCAGCCCCAGATCGATGGGTTTGGTCTGGACTTGTGGGGCCTCAACAGGCGCTGGCACGGCTAGCCCAGCAGCGTCTGACTTTGCGGGAAAGGTCTGTGCTAGGTCGCTGGAACTGGCACTGGCCGCATCAAGGGACGACCCGGCAAAATTTGCCGCCTGCGTGATGGGGGCGTTGCTTGGAGCACCCGTGCTGATCGCTAATGCGGGACCAGCGGGCAGGGTTTGCGGAGCGTTTCCGGCCTGGGCCGCCACCTGGAGGCTCGGGTCAGGCAGAAGATCAGATGGAGCAGGCGGCGTCACCGGCGGCGCTGTGAGACCCGACCCAGCATCCATGACCGGCGCTAGCCCAAGGCCAGAGCCGGGCTGCAAGGCATCGAGCGCTGCGGTTATGTCGACAGGGTTGGTTCCTAGGCCCTGCTGTGCAGGCGCTTGCGGCAGGGTCTGAGCAACCGGCGCTTGAACCATCATCATCTGCGCTAGGGCCTGATCAAAGGCGCTTAGCGATTGTGATTGATCGTCGGAACCCTCTTCGGACTCCAAAGCTTCAAGGTTGGCCGCCTCAGCCCTTGATGGCGAAGTCGTCTTGCCATCTGCGCTTGCGACATTGGCAGGCGCACTCGGGCCAGCCTTGGGCACAGGCAGGATGATCGGCAGAATCTGGGCGTAATCAGTTTGCATAATTCAGACGGGCAATTCATTCGAGTTGAGCCGCGCCTACTGCACGTGAGGATTCGGATATTGATAAGCAACCCTTGGGCCAGTTTTTGGAGTCCCTATAAGTGATTGATTTAATGATATAATTATTCAAGCGCCCCTTTGGCGCGACGGCGTGGGGCCAAATTTGCCGTGCGCTTTCGGTCTTGGACAGGCAGCGACTGCCGCCCTTGATCTTGCGGCCCGCACCATCTGGCGAGGACGCACGGCAGCGTCACCCAAGCGCCGCACCATTCTGGCATCGATATTGCTTCTTATATATCACCTCGCAGGAGGCTTTGGAGTAAACCTTATGTTAATCAGTAGGTTGGTTGGGATCGACAGGCGAGAAAGCAGTAATTCACTACTGTTTGCCCGGTCATTTTTGCCTAGCGCGACCAAACTGATGGCGCGGCTGAGGGATCTGTAGAATGTCGCTCTCGTCGATCCTCGGCATTGCCTCCTCGGGCGTCGCCACCTCGCAGACCAGTTTGCGGACGGTTGCGGATAATATCGCGAACGTAAATACCAAGGGCTATGTCCGAAAGATCGTTGAGCAGACCTCACTGACCAGCGATGGGCGGGGGCAAGGCGTCGCGGTGGACCGTATTCGCCAAGCCGCCGACGCCTATCTGGAACGTGCGGCCTATACGGCGTCTGGTAACCTCGGTAAGGCCGGTACGCTCGCTCAGGGCTTTGATCAGGCGCAGGCCCTGTTTGGTGACCCCTCTAGCGACACCTCCTTTTTCAATCAGTTGGATTCGATCTATAGCGAATTCAACGTTGCGTCCGCTTCGCCCTCATCGGGCCTTGGCCGCAGTCAGATCGTATTGGACCTTCGCAATTTCCTGTCAGATGCGGCGCGGATCAACAGCTCTATCCGGGATTTGAGATCGCAAGCCGACACCCAGCTGACCAATGATGTTGATACGGTCAATAATCTGCTTAAGGCGATTTCGTCCCTCAATACCGACATTGTCCAAGGCAATCTGACGAACGGTGACGCGACGGGTTCGGAGAGCCTGCAGCGTGAAATGATCAAGAAACTGTCCAGCTATATGGACATCAAGATCACGACCCGCACGACCGGTGAGGTCAGAATTATCGGCGGCGACAGTATTACGCTGATTGGCGAGGGCCCGGCGCAGCTGAGCAGCTCCCTACAGCCCTCAGGCTTTAGCGATATCTTTGTAACGCCCAGTGGCGGCTCGCCGATCCTGTTGAAGAACCGTCTTTCGTCGGGCGAAATGTTGGGACTGACACAGCTTCGCGACAAGGAACTGCCTGGCCTGATGAACCAGTTGGCTGAGTATACCAGCCACGCAATCGAAGAGCTGAACCGGGCCCACAATGCGTCTTCCTCTGTGCCCGCGCCTCAAACGCTGACGGGGCGTTCTACTGGATTTTTGGACCAGGCGACGGCCTTCTCGAACTTCACGGGTCAGACGACCTTAGCGGTTCTTGACGCTACAAATGCGGTGGCACAGTCGGCGACCATAGATTTTGGCGCGGGTACGATCACAGTTGGTGGGGTGGCAACCGCCTTTACGCCTGCGACTTTCGTTACCGGTTTCAATACGGCTCTTGGGGGAACTGCTACCGCGAGTTTCACCAACGGCGCGCTCTCCATCACAACCGCGGCGGGGCAGGGGCTGGCTTTTGATGATAAGAACGCCACTCCGCCAAGCCTGAAGGCAGGTAAGACCTTCAGTCATTTTATGGGTCTCAATGACCTGGTCGCCTCGACGAGTATCTCGACCTATGACACGGGCCTGACCGCAGCCAGTAATCATGGCTTCAATGCGGGCGGGCAAATTGCCTTCGACCTCACCGATCCAACGGGCCAGCATCTGGTCGATGTAACCGTCCCCGTGCCTGCGGGACCGTTGATGAGTGACTTGATAACGGCATTGAATGCAGGAGTGGGTTCGTACGGCACCTTCGCACTCGATAGCAAAGGACGGCTGAACTTCTCATCGACCACCACCAACCTAGCGATCCAGTCAGATACCACACAGCGCGGTACAGGGGGGGTCTCTATGAGTGCCCTGTTCGGCATTGGGGATGTCCAACGCTCGCTGCGGACTGACCAGTACGGCGTGCGGGCGGACATTGTTCAAGACGGCAAATATTTGGCCCTGGCCAAGTTGGATCTGACCGCTGCTGCGGGTCAACCGGCCTTGAAGGTGGGTAATGGTGAAGGGGCCAAACTGCTCGCCAATGCGGGCGCGGCGACGGCAAGCTTTGATAAGGCCGGCACTATTTCCTCCGGGACCTATAGTATTTCGGACTATGCGGCGCAGTTTGCGGGCAGTTTGGCCCGCTCATCGGCCCAGGCTGAAAGCGCGCGGAAAAGCGCGGACGCGGTGAATACAGCGGCAGAAGATCGTCGGTCTAAAGCCGAAGACGTTAATATCGATGACGAGCTGATCAAGTTGACCACCTATCAACAGGCGTTCAACGCATCTGCACGTATGGTCAAGGCTGCTGGCGAGTTGTACGATGTACTTCTTGCCATGGTAAATTAGGGCTGAACAATGGATCGGGTTTCAACCACAAACTCCTATAACGTTGTTTTATCTGGAATTTTGCGTGCTCAGCAAGCGCAGAATGAGGCCAATAACCAACTCTCGACCGGCAAGAAGGCGACCGATCTTCGCGGGTTTTCATCCGACTCACAGACTCTCGTGGCGGCCAGAACGGTTAAGGTTCAGACCGAGTCCTACATCAAGCTGAATGAGAATTTAAGCCGCAAGCTTGATACGCAAGACATCTATCTGACATCAACGGCGGATGCGGCAGACACAGCCCGACAGGCGGTCGCCAATGCCATTGCCAACAATTCGGGCACCGCCTTGATGGAGACCCTTAAGCTGCAGTTTTCGGCGGCAGTGGATTCCTTGAACGGTCAAAATGAGGGGCAATATCTGTTTGCAGGCTCTCAGACCTCGACCAAGCCGGTCAATGCCACCTCGATGGCGGGGCTACCTCTTCCGGGTGCGATTGCGACAATTTTCCAGAATGATTCAGAGGTTCAAACCAGCCGTCTGAATGATGCAACGTCGGTGACAACGGGTTTGACGGCGAGTGACATTGGCACCGACCTGATGACGGTCTTCTCGAAAATCCAGGAATATTACGCAACCAATACGCTTCCAGGTCCGCCGCCGACCTATCCGTTTGGCGCGACCCTAACGACGGCTGAAACCACATTTCTAACTACTCAGATGCAAGCCTTCGCGTCGGCCCATGGAGGTTTGACTGATCGAGCTGCGCTCAACGGTTCGATCGCCAATGGTGTCGCCACGACCATCACGTCGCAGAAGGCCCGCGTGGATACGATCGATAGCATGACCTCTGACCTGTCCGGCATCAATGAGGCCGAAACCGTATCGCGCCTTCGCTTGGCGCAGCAGGCTGTCCAGGCCGGCGCGCAGGTCTTTCTGGCCCTGAAGAGCTCATCTCTGCTGAACTATCTCAGCTGATTAACCACGGTTGGGCTTAAACGGCTCAGAAGCCTCGCGAAATTCATCCAAAACCGCTATGGGATGGCGATAGCCCA
This sequence comes from Caulobacteraceae bacterium, assembly GCA_947484535.1. Classification (GTDB taxonomy): domain Bacteria; phylum Pseudomonadota; class Alphaproteobacteria; order Caulobacterales; family Caulobacteraceae; genus CAISGS01. The sequence continues at coordinate 1,700 of CANKPO010000022.1, read as the reverse complement.
ACTGTAGGCAGGATGATGACCGTCTCGACCCTCGATATGACCCTGAGCCAAGACGCTGCCAGCGCGATTGCTGTTGCGCGCGCGGCTGTGGGTTTGCCACTGGGCACGCGGGTCGTTGTGGCCATGTCGGGCGGCGTTGATTCCACCGTTACTGCAGCACTGCTCAAGCAGGCGGGCTATGATGTGGTCGGCGTCACCCTTCAACTCTACGACCATGGGGCGGCGATCCAGAAAAAGGGTGCGTGCTGCGCAGGCCAGGACATCCATGATGCACGCACCGCGGCTGAGCGGATCGGCATCCCGCACTATGTCCTCGACTATGAGAGCCGCTTTCGCCAAGAGGTGATTGAGGACTTTGCCGATTCTTATCTGCGCGGCGAGACGCCCATCCCCTGCATTCGCTGCAATCAAACGGTCAAGTTTCGCGACCTTCTCGACATGGCCCGTGATCTGGGCGCTGAGGCGATGGCGACCGGCCACTATGTACGTCGCGAAGAGGGCCCGACCGGTCCTCAATTGGTTCGTGCCATCGATCCGGCCCGTGACCAGAGCTATTTCCTCTTTGCGACAACGCCAGAGCAGTTGGCCTTTGTCCGGTTCCCCCTCGGTGGGCTACCCAAGCCAGAGGTACGCAAGGTCGCGGCCAGCCTTGGCCTTGCGGTTGCCGATAAGCCCGATAGCCAGGACATCTGTTTCGTGCCGGAAGGCAAGTACGTCACCCTGATCGACCGCCTGCGCCCCCAGGGTGCCTTGCCGGGAGATATTGTTCATCTCGATGGCCGGATATTGGGCCAGCATGAGGGTGTCACCCGCTATACGGTCGGCCAAAGGCGCGGCCTGAATGTGGCGGTCGGTGAGCCCCTGTTCGTGGTCAAGATCAATCCAGACCAGCGGCAGGTCGTGGTTGGGCCGCGTGAGGCCCTGCTGACCCGCGCCTTGCGTCTGAAGGAAACCAATTGGCTTGGGGATCAGGCCAGTCTTCTCGAGGCGGCGGAGGCCGGGCAACCGGTCCTTGCGCGCGTCCGCTCGACCCGTGAACCGGTTGCGGCGCGACTAGCCATCATTGATGGCGCTCCGGCCATAGTGTTCGATGAGGCTGAGGAGGGCGTTTCTCCGGGACAGGCCTGTGTTCTCTATGATCCAGCGAGCGGCGGCGAGCGGGTTCTTGGCGGCGGCTTTATTGAGTCCACGACGGCGGCCCATCTCAGTCTTTAGGCTTGGCTTGCGCTGCGTCATGGGGTGCAGGCTAATGACCGCCTATAGAATGCCCTGCTCGTTCGGAGATCATCACCATGTCCGTTTCTGATCCTATCGTCATCGCCTCCTATGCCCGTACGCCGATGGGCGCCTTTCAAGGCGGGCTTTCGAGCGTCAAGGCCACAGTGCTTGGCTCTGTCGCCGTTAAGGCCGCGCTCGAGCGGGCCGGGGTGCGCGGGGATCAGATCGACCAGATCATTATGGGCTGTGTTCTGCCCGCCGGTCTGGGCCAGGCCCCAGCGCGCCAAGCCGCCTTGGGGGCAGGGCTGCCCCTCAACGTCACAGCGACCACAATCAACAAGATGTGCGGCAGCGGTATGCAGGCGGCCATCATGGCCTTTGATGCCTTGGCTGCTGGCTCGTCAGACATCATCGTCGCCGGGGGGATGGAGAGCATGAGCGGCGCGCCCTATCTGCTGGCTAAACATCGCGGCGGCGCACGG
>CANKPO010000021.1 GCA_947484535.1 Caulobacteraceae bacterium | reverse complement strand
TTCAACACCGACGGCGCGGCCATCTTCGATCAGGATACGGGTCGTTCGCGCATCAATCTGTGTTGTAAGATTGGGACGTATATCTTTGATAGGATGTAGATAACCCTTGGCCGCACTCCAGCGCGCACCGTCCTTAATGGTTAGCTGATAGGGGCCAAAACCCTCTTGCTGATAGCCGTTGAAATCAGCCGTGACCTTGTAGCCTGCCTGCTCACCCGCCTTGATAAAGGTCGAATAGATCGGGTTTGGCGTCGAGGCATGGGAGACGTACAAAGGCCCCTCGCCGCCGTGATAGTCATCCCCGCCCGTATCGAGGGTTTCGGACCGTTTGAAATAGGGCAGCACCTCGGCATAGGACCAGCCGCTCAGACCCATCTGGCGCCACTGGTCATAGTCCCGCGCATGACCGCGAATATAGATCATGCCGTTGATCGACGACGACCCGCCCCAGCCCTTGCCACGCGGCCACCAGAGCTTGCGATCCTCCAGGTGGGGCTCGCTCTCGGTCCAGAACCCCCAGTTATAGGCATTCTTGTCCTTGATCAGAGCCCCGACCCCGGCAGGCATCTTGATCAGGATCGAATTGTCCTTGCCGCCCGCCTCGAGCAAAAGAACCGTGGTCTTGCCATCCGCCGTCAGGCGATTGGCCAGCACGCAACCGGCCGAGCCAGCACCGATAATGATGTAATCGTAACGGTCCATGACGCGCGGCCTTCTCTCGTTCAACAGGGTGGCTGCAAATTGACCCGCACCAAGGGCCTGAGCAAGTCCTATTGGTTCGGATTGGCGAAAAAAGGTGACGCAGGTGTCATGTTTGATCGCGGATCTATCCCCCTACCCCCGCTTCGCGGGTACTTCCCCCAAGGGGGGAAGATTTAGAACGCCAAGATCTTCCCCCCTTGGGGGAAGTGGCGCGAAGCGACGAAGGGGGCCTTGTTTCAAGCCCAACACCCCCAACAGACTGGACAGGATCGCGCCTACCGCATAGTGGCGAGGGATGACGCGCACGCTTGACACCCTTTTTGTCACCAAGACCTACCGCTCTGACCTTGCAGCGGGAGAGGCCTTTATCGTCGATCTGGAGGAGGCTTGCCGCCAGATCGCGCAGCAGGACAGGGCCGGACAGGCTTGGAGCCGGGAAAAGGGCTATCGGGGCTATACGTCCTATGCCTCGCTCGACGACCTTCCGCGCCGCGATAGCCTGTTCGATGAGCTCAAGCGCAAGCTCGACAAACATGCGGCGGCCTTTGCTAAGGACCTGCATCTGGACCTCGGCGGACGGCGTCTGAAGCTGGACAGTCTGTGGATCAATATCCTCAAGCCCGGCGGCATGCATTCGGGCCATATCCATCCGCACAGCGTGATTAGCGGCACGGTCTATGTCTCGGTCCCTGACGGCGCGGGCGCGCTGCGGCTCGAAGACCCTCGCCTATCGCGCATGATGGCCGCCCCGACCCGCTTGGACGAGGCGCCGCGCGAGCTTCAGACCTTCATCGCCTTGGCACCGGAGGCTGGGACGATCTTGATGTGGGAAAGCTGGCTCAGGCACGAGGTTCTGCCCAACGCGGCCAAGACCGAGCGGATCAGCATCAGCTTCAACTATGCTTGGTAAGACCTAGCCGCAGCCGACTGCGGTTATCAGGCCGGTCTCTGCGTCAAACAGGATGCGCTGGCGGATGTCTGACTGGTCCTCAGGCGCGACGCAGGTCGTGCAGACCACTTGCCTTGTCGAGGGATCAACCGGAATAGGGATCTGCGTGCGCGGCCTTCCAATCAGGTAGGTCAAGCTTTGCGCATTACACAGGTCGGGCTTGCCCGGTTCCGGCGCGGCCTTAGCCAGGGTCACAGGCGTTATGGTCGGCGCGGGCGCGGCCCATTGCGGAGGTCTTTTCGCACAGGCGGCGAGGGCTGTAAGGGCCAGCCCCAAGGCCATCCATGACAGGACCCGCTTCACGCCTTCTTTTCCCAACCGCGCTCAGCCCCCTGCTGCCAGTAGGACACGCCAAGGCCTTGGGCCTTGAACTTGGACCAGTGGGACCGGGCCTGGGCCACGGCCGCCTGATCTTGCCCATCAAACAACACGATGCAGCGCTGATAACCGCTGGCATCGCCCGGCTCCGCCCCATCGATCAGAAACAGGGCCTCGGCCCCGTTGAGATTGCTCTCATCGGTGCCGAGCAGCACGGGCTGGCGCTCTGCAAAGGGCTCGCCGTCCTTGGCATGGGGCAGGAAGGCCTCATTGCGATAGCGCCAGAGCCAATCGTCGAAGAAATCAACGCCCTCCTGCGATCCCGCCCGCACCCGTGCCTTCCAGCCCTTTTTCAAGGTCTTTTCCAGCAGTTCGGGCAGGGCATGGTCGAGGGTGGTTCGCTCCAAATGATAGAACCAGACCTCGCAGGCGGCGCTCATGCTCAAGCCTCGTAGTGATCAGCGACGAAGCGGTCGAGCAGTTGTACGCCAAAGCCGGTCGCCCCTTCTGGGATGGTCGGATCGGCCGAGGGCTTCTTCCAAGCGGTGGCGGCGATGTCGAGATGCGCCCAAGGCAGGCCATTGACGAAGCGCTGAAGGAACAGGGCCGCCGTTATCGAGCCTGCAGGCCGACCGCCAGTGTTCTTCACATCCGCAATCATGCTGTCGATCTGCTTCTCATAGGAGGCGGGCAGCGGCAGGCGCCACAGGTTCTCGCCCGAGGCCTTGGAGGCGGCGAGCAGATTGTCTGACAGGGCGTCATTGTTCGAGAACAGGCCCGCATAGTCATGGCCAAGCGAGATGATGATCGCGCCGGTCAAGGTGGCCAGATCGACCATGAACTTCGGCTCAAAGCGCTTTTGGCAATACCAGAGCGCATCAGCCAGTACGAGACGACCTTCGGCGTCGGTATTGATCACTTCAATGGTCTGACCCGACATGGACGTCACCACATCGCCCGGACGCTGAGCATTGCCGTCGGGCATGTTTTCAACCAGACCCAAGATGCCGACCACATTGACCTTGGCCTTGCGACCCGCCAAAGCGTGCATCAGGCCCGCGACGGCCGCGGCCCCGCCCATATCCCACTTCATATCTTCCATGCCGTCAGCAGGCTTGATCGAGATGCCGCCCGTATCGAAACAGACGCCCTTGCCGACAAAGGCCAGCGGCTTGTCGGTCGAATCCGGCGCGCCCTTCCACTGGATGACGGCCATCTGGCTTTCGCGGCGGCTGCCCTGCCCCACGCCGAGCAAGGAGCCCATGCCCAGAGCGGCCATTTCCTTTTCGCCGAGGATCTCGACCTCTAGGCCGAGCGCCTCCAAGCGCTTGACCCGGCGGGCGAACTCTTCGGGATAGAGAATATTGGCCGGTTCAGAGATCAGGTCGCGTGAGAAATAGACCGCGTCGGCCAAGGTCGACAGGGGATCGAACACATCGGTGGTCTGATCCGGATTGGCGACGACGATCTGAACCTTAGTCACTGACGGCTTCTTGTCGGCCTTTTCCGTGGTCCGGTAGCGATCAAAGCGATAGGCCGCGAGGCGCACACCGAAGGCGGCTTGAGCGGCGATGGCATCGGTTTGATCGGCCAACATAAGGGACAGGGTTTCGACGCCCGAAAGCTTAACCGCCTGATAGGCGCTGGCACCGACGGACTCGGCGATCTTGGCCGTAAAGCTGGCAGCAGGCCCTGCGCCGACGAGAATCACCCGTGCTGCGTCAGTGCCTGCGGGTGCGATCAGATCAAGGGTTTGCCCCTTGGCACCCGTAAACCGGCTGGCCGCAATGGCCCGGCCGATTGCGCCGCTGGTGGCCGTGTCGAGCTGCTGCGCCGCTGATCCAAGGGTGCCGCCCTCAAAAACCAAGGCGGCAACGGCCGTGCGGGGCGAAAGGGCGGTGTTTGGGGTGACAAACTCGATTTGCATTCTGTTCTCCTGCGTCCACATCCATGGACGACATTATCCGAATTCCCGTCAAGATAGGACTGAGGTGCGCTCAGCGGTTGGCACCAGCCCCTTGGGACGTGTAGAACATAGCGACACGGTTCGCCGCTGCAATGGCTGTGCTATCGTCAATCCTTCCGGCTGTTTGAGGACCGTTCCCAGCCTATGAGCCTGATCGAGCGTTATCTCTTCAAGCAACTGCTCGGCCCGACCCTTCTGGCAACCCTTGCGCTTGTCGCGGTGGCCCTGCTCAGCCAGAGCCTTGGCACCCTGGATATCATGGTCGAGCAGCGTCAAAGCGCGATGGTCTTTGCCAAGATCACCTTCTTGGCCCTGCCGCAGCTTTTGAACATGATCCTGCCGATTGCCATTTTCGTGGCCTCGTTGGTGGCGCTCAATCGGCTCCATACGGAACAGGAGATCGTTGTCTGTTTTGCCGGAGGCATGAGCCGCTGGCGGGTGATTGCCCCCGCGATCAAGCTCGCCTCGCTGGCCATGCTGGTGACGTTGGTCGTTAATCTGTGGGTCCAACCCTACTGCTACCGCACCATGCGCGATGAGCTCTTCGCCGTGCGCACCGATCTGGCCGCCAGCCTCGTGCGGGCCGGTGAATTCTCACAGCCCTCCTCTGACCTGACCGTCTATGCCCAGAGCATTGATCAGCAGGGCATCATGCGGAACATGTTCCTCAATCAGGAAAAGGCCGAGGGCGGCTCTACCACCTTCTTTGCGCAGCAAGGCAAGATCGCCAAACGCAACGGTGAACCCATCTTGATCATGCGGCAGGGCTCCAATCAGGAACTGTCGAGCGAAGGCGTCCTCAACTTTCTGAAATTTGACGAGTACATCTTCAACCTCGCCCCCTTCATGAACACCTACGAGTTGGTCCACTACAAGATTTCAGACCGCTACATGCATGAACTGATGTTCCCCGACCTTCAGCAGGAGTGGGAACAGCGCAACCGGGTCAAGATGATCGCGGAGTTCCATTCGCGCCTATCATCGCCCCTCTACAACCTCGCCTTCATGGCCATGGCCCTCAATGCGGTTATCGGTGGGGCCTTTAGCCGCCTTGGCTATGGGCGCCGGATCGCCATGATTGCCGGGGTCGCCGCCTTTGTTCGGATCATTGGCTTTGCGGTTCAAGCGGCCTGCGATGACAATGCGGCCTTGAACGTCCTGCAATATGCCGTGCCCCTGATCGCCACCTGGTGGGCCTTGGCAAAGCTGTTCAAGCAGAAATCCTCACGCACTGGCGGCCTAAGGCTTCTGGGGGCGCGCAAGCCAGAGGTGGAGTGGATCACCTGATGCGCACCCGCCTGACCCGTCTAGAGACCTATGTGCTCGGCCACACCATGATGGCCGTTCTGGGGGCCTTGAGCATCATCAGTTCGATCATCGTGCTGGTGGATTTCGTCGAACTGTCGCGCTCCGTGGGCGTGCGCGCCGATGTGGGGGCCGCGCAGATCTTGGGCCTGACGGTGCTGAAGTCTCCATCGGTCATTCTGCTGCTCTTACCTTTCGCCTTCCTGTTTGGAACCTTGGCTGCCTTTGTCGGCCTCAATCGGCGCAGCGAGCTCATCGCCATGCGGGCCGCAGGCGTTTCGGCCTGGCGGTTTATCTTCCCGGCGGCAGGCGCGGCCTTTGTCATCGGCACCTTGACGGTCATCGCCCTCAATCCGCTAGCCTCAAGCCTCAATGCCCAGTTCGAGCGCAATCGCGACGCCATGATGAGCAACTATCTGGTCGTGGCCCCGACCGATATCTGGCTGCGTCAAGGCGACAAGCGCACCCAGATGGTGATCCGCTCGCAAGGTCGAGACTCCGTCAATGGCGCGGTTCGGCTCTCGGGCGTATCGCTGTTCGTGTCCACCGTCGGCCCCAAGGGCGATTTGGAGTTTTCGCGCCGGATCGAGGCCGATGAAGCCCGCCTCATCGATGGCAATTGGAAACTGACCGGAGCCCGTGAGGCATCCCCCGGAGCCAGTTCTGTCAAATATGACAGCCTGGTCATCCCCTCGACCTTGGATGCCCGCGCTGCGCTAGAAAAGTTTGCGTCTCCTACGGCCATTCCGTTCTGGGGCTTGCCGCGCATGATCGCGCAAACAGAGCAGGCTGGCTTTTCCGCCACGGCCTATCGTTTGCGGTTTCAGCAGCTTCTCGCGACTCCGATCCTGTTTGCCGCCATGTCTGTTCTCGCCGCCGCCTTTTCCCTCCGCCTGATGCGACTTGGCGGCCTGACCGCCTTGGCGGGATCAGGCACGGCGCTGGGTTTTATGTTTTTCTTCTTCAACAGCTTTTGCGGTGCTTTGGGCAAGGCCGATGTGATCGCCCCCTTCGCAGCCGCTTGGGCACCGCCGATCTTGGCAATTCTGTCAGGGTTCACCTTGCTTTGTTATACCGAAGACGGTTGAACCAACATCACTGAGTCGTCGCCGTAAGTTCGGGCGACGGATAGAGGACTAGGACGAATGATAGAGCGGCGATCGCTCCTCGGCGCACGGCGAACAGCACTGCTTAGCGGCAGCGCGCTGCTCTGCGCCATGTTGAGCGCGCCTGTCTTCGCCGCTGTGCCAACGCCTGCCCCTAATGCGGCCAAGCCGTCTGCCGTCGATGATGGCTTGGGCGATGACGGCTTCTATCTCGAAGCGGACGTTGTGATCCGCGACGATGCCAATAAGACCATTGCCGCTCAAGGCGATGTTGAGGCGCGCTATCAGGGCCGCACCATCCGCGCTCAGCAACTGGTCTATGACACCCAGACCGGCATCATCACCGCCAAGGGCAAGGCGCAGGTCATAAGTCCGGATACGGGTGTCCAGTCGGCCGAAGAGATTACGCTCGATGACCAGCTGCGCGCCGGTGTCGCCTATGGTTTCTCGACCATCTTAGAGCCCAACATCAAGTTCGCGGCCTCCTCGGCCATTCGGCGTTCTGAGGCGGTCAATGAGCTGAACCGGGCCATCTATACGCCCTGTGACATCTGCGCCAAGACCGGTGAACCCAAGGCCCCAAGCTGGTCGATCAGCGCGGAACGTATCGTGCAAGATCGCGCTCGGCAGTTGGTCTATTACCGGCAAGCGGTCGTCAAGGTACTGGGCGTACCGGTCTTCTATGCCCCGATCTTCTGGCACCCAGACCCGCAGGCCGAGCGCAGTTCCGGAATGCTTCCACCGCGTATTCAGCAGTCGAAGCGTCGGGGCTTCAGCTACGAACAGCCCTATCTGGTGGTCCTCTCACCGTCGCAAGATCTGGTGATCAGCCCGCAGATCAACACACTCGTCAATCCGTTCGTGAACCTGGAATGGCGCAAGCGGTTCTATTCCGGCGAGATTGAAGCCCGTGCAGGCTACACCCACGAGCGCGACCTTGAGACCATCAATGGCGACCTTCGCAAGGTGGGGGACAATACCTCCCGCAGCTATATCTTGGCGAAGGGGAAGTTCACCATCAATGACAGGTGGGACTGGGGGTTCGGACTCGAACGCACCTCTGACGCCCTCTTGTTCGACAAGTACAATATCGGCCGGGTCTATCAGGACAATCGCGGCCTGTTCAACACTGACAGCCGCCGCCTCCTGACCCAGCTCTATGCGACCCGTCAGACTGACCGCAGCTATCTGGCCCTATCGACCCTTAGCTTCCAAGGCCTGCGCAGCACCGACAATAACCACGCCATTCCCTATGCGGCGCCCCTGATCGAGGCGCGTTATGAACCGAAAGATCCGATCTTCGGGGGCCGTCTGCGTCTGCAAGGCAGCGGCGTGGCCCTGTTTCGCGACCAGTCACCCACCTCCGCCGAGCAACCCGGCGTCGATAGCCGCAGGGCAACCGGTGAAGGCGAATGGCGTCAGATCAATACCTTCAGCAATGGCTTGAGGGCGGAACCCTTCATCTCGGCCCGTGCGGACTATTACAATATTGCCGACCAGTCCCTGACCAACACCAAGGGTCAGTCGATCAGCCGGACCATGGGCACGGTCGGTGTCGATCTGAGCTATCCCCTCATCCGCAAGGCGGGCACCTCGACCATCATTGTCGAGCCCATGGCTCAGATTGCCCTGTCCCCCGATTCTCAGAGTGATAGCCGTATTCCGAACGAAGACAGTATCTCGTTCGAGTTTGACGAGACCAACCTGTTCGAAGCCAACCGCTATCCGGGATTTGACCTCTATGATGGCGGTCAAAGGCTCAATGTCGGTGTGCGAACCACGGTTGATTGGGGCGGTGGACGCACCGCTCGCCTGCTGGTCGGACGCAGCTTTCGGACCAATCGGGACCTGATGGTGCAGGCGCGCACCGGCTTGCAAGGCACCGCGTCCGATTGGGTGACGTCCGTCTCGATTGCGCCAATCGCAGGCCTGTCCGCCTTTGCCCGCACGCGCCTAGATTCCGACAGCTTGGCGATCCGCCGCCAAGAGGCTGGGGCCAACCTCAGTCTTGATCGGGTTCGGGGCTATGTCCGATATCTGGACGACAAGACCGCCATCAGCGGCTCGGCTGTGCAGGACATCCAAGGCGCCGGAGAGGTCTATATCTCCAAAACCTGGGGCCTGACCTTTGCCGGCGTCCGTGATCTTGAAAATGATGTTTGGCGCAACCGTGAAATCGGTCTGCTCTATCGCGACGAATGCACAAGGCTCGAAATCGTGTATCAACGCGAAGAAACCTACAACCGCACGCTCGGCCCGTCCGATAATGTGCTCATACGCCTAACCCTCGCCACATTGGGCGATGCAGGATACACAGACTATGACGACCGCTAGAGCGACTCTGGCGGGCGCATGAGAGGAACGACATCCACGATGATGCGCGCTTTGACGGTTAAACATCTGGCGGCTGCGCTTGCGGCCATTTCTGTGGTGGCCCAAGCGGCACTGCCGACCTCAGCGTCGGCTCAGACCTCGAGCGATCAGGCGACCATTTCTCCAGTACCGACGGTCAACTATCTGAGCGAAGGCGTCGCGGCCATCGTCAATGACAGCATCATCTCGACCTATGATCTGCGCCAGCGGATGCTGCTTTTGATCGTCACCTCGGGCATGCAGCCAACCGCCGATAGCCTCGGTCAGATCGAGCGCGAGTCCTTGCGATCTCTGGTCGAAGAATCCCTTCAGATGCAGGAACTGCGCCGCGTCGAGAAGGAACAGAAGTTCTCCATCATTGCGAAGGACGAGGATATTGATCGGCAGATCGGCCGCATGGCGCAGGAAAACCGCGCCACAGCCGAGCAGTTGATCGGCTCGCTCGCCGCCTCCGGGGTCAATCCAGAGACCTTACGCGCGCAAATCCGAGCGGAGATCAGCTGGCAGCGCTGGATCAACGGCCGCTATGGCTCGCGCCTGCGGGTCGGCGATGGCCAGATCGAATCCGCCTTGGCCCGTCAAAATGCGGCAGCAGCCAAGCCACAGTTTCTGGTCAGCGAAATCTTCATTGAGGCTACACGGGTCGGGGGTGCAGATAATGCCATGCGCGGCGCCAACCAGTTGATCGGCCAGCTTCAGCAAGGCGCACCGTTCGCCAGTGTGGCCCGGCAGTTCTCCGCCGCTGCGACCTCCGCGACCGGTGGCGACACTGGCTGGGTGACCGGTGAAGAATTGCAGCCCGCCCTATTACAGGCTCTCGAAGAGCTTCGCCCCGGACAGTTGTCTCAACCGATCCCCGTGACCGACGGCGTCTATATCTTGGCACTGCGCGAAAAGCGGGCGGGTGCCAGCGCCACCATGGTAGACCTGAAGCAAGCTGCCATCCGTCTGACTGCGACCTCCACAGACGCCGATGTCGCTGCCGCCCAGTCCAAGCTCGTAGCCCTCAAGCCTTTGATTCAAGACTGCACCAATATGGAATCCGCTGCCGCGACCGTTTCGGGGGTCATTGCGGGCGATCTGGGCGAGTCGGAAATCAAAGACCTTGCCCCCGCCTTCCGAGAAGCCGCTGAAAAGCTCAATGTTGGTCAGGTCAGCGATCCGATCCGCACGCAGGTGGGCCTGCACCTCATCGCCGTCTGCGCCAAACGCCAAGATGGCGGACGGGTTCCGACCAAGGAAGACATGGAAAACCGCCTTGTCGGTCAGCAGTTAGCGATGATTGCTAAGCGTTATCTGCGTGACCTGCGCAACTCGGCGACGATCGAAACCCGGTGATCGGTCGGTGACACAAGGCGTGCTCGCGCTCAGCCTCGGTGATCCGGCAGGCATTGGGCCAGAAATCATCGCCAAGGCTTGGACCGCGCTTCGCCGCAGCGGCCCGGCCTTCATGGTCATCGGAGATGCCGATCTACTGGCTGCTCAAGGCGTGGCTGTGCAGCGCGTTGATGGTCCTGCAGAGGCCCTTGCGACCTTCTCTGGTGCCCTTCCCGTTCTGGACCAGCCTCTGGGCCATAGGGTGACAGCAGGGGCCTGCGACAAGGCCCACGCCCCTTCGATCATCCGTTGGATAGAGACGGGCGTGGATATGGCCGTAAAGGGCGAGGTACGCGGGCTTGTCACCGCCCCGATCTCCAAGGCCCCGCTCTATGAGGCGGGTTTCAAGTTTCCCGGCCATACCGAATTTCTAGCCGCCCTGACTGCCGATGTGCCGATGTCGGGCGCGCGCGGCCCGGTCATGATGCTGACCTCCGGCGATCTGCGCGCCGTGCTGGTCACCATCCACGTTCCCATAGCCAAGGTCGCGAGCGCCCTGACCCAAGAGGCGATCATCCACACGGCCACGGTGACCGCAGAGGCCATGACCCGCGACTTTGGCATTGAAAAGCCGAGACTGGTTCTGGCCGGGCTCAATCCCCATGCGGGTGAAAACGGCACTATCGGCGATGAAGAGGTCCGCCTCTTGGCTCCGGCTGTCGCCGCGCTAAGAGCGCTTGGCATCGACTGCGTCGGCCCCAAACCCGCCGATACCCTGTTCCACCAGGAGGCGCGTAAGACCTATGACGCGGTCATATGCCTCTATCACGATCAGGCCCTCATTCCGGTCAAGATGCTCGACTTCTGGGGCGGGGTGAATGTCAG